>CAJWWA010000036.1 GCA_913048495.1 uncultured Halieaceae bacterium | reverse complement strand
GCACATGCCGCGCACGGTCGACCCGGCGCTGGTCGAGCGCTGCGAGCCGGACGCCGTCGGCTGGTTCTCCCACGCCGATCCCTTTGCCTTCGACATCCACGACTTCCGCTACCACCCGGGCGCGCTGCGTTTCTGGGGCGGTACGCCGTCCATCGCGCCCTATGCGATTGCCGCGCACAGTATCGAGCGCCTGCTCGCGATCGGCCCGGCGCGTATCCGCCGCCACAACCTCGCCCTGGGCGACCGGCTGCGCGCGGGGGTTCCCGCCGCGTGCCGCGTTTCCCCGGCGGACCCGGACGCGCGCAGCGGCACGGTGATTCTCGACTTCGGCAGCGCCAACGACACCGCGGCCGATGCCCTCGCCGCTGCGGGCGTGCAGGTGGACCGGCGGGCCCCGGGCTTCCGCCTGTCGCCGCACATCTACAACGACGAGCGGGACATCGACCGGGCGCTGGACGCGCTGCGCGCGGCGGGCGTCGCCTGAGCGCCGCTTCTGCCGTGAACTACCTCGCCCACGCCCTGCTCGCCCAGCCCGACCCGGGCGCGCTGATCGGCAACGTCGCCGGTGACCACGTCAAGGGCCCGCTCGCGGGGCAGGCGCTGCACCCGCGCGTGGCGGCCGGTGTTCGCCGGCACCGCCGGGTCGATGCGCTGACCGACACCCACGACGCCTACGGCGAGGCCCTGGTCGTCTTTCCCGCCGGCGAGCGGCGCTTTGCGGGTGTGGCCCTGGACATCGCCTTCGACTACTTCCTGTGCCGCCACTGGAGCCGCTTTGCCGCTGAGCCGCTGGAGCCGTTCCGCCAGGCGGTCTACCGGGTCATCCGCGACTACCGCCCCTGGCTGCCCGCGGGTTTTGCGAGCCTGGGGCCGGCCTGGGCGGACGCGCAGTGGCTGCGGACCTACGAGACCCTCGAGGGTGTCGCCGCGGTGCTGGAACGGCTGGCCGAGCGGCGCCGGCGGCCGCTGCCCGTGGCGGCGCTCGTCGACACCGTGGCCAGGGAGGAGGCGCGGCTGGAAGCGTGCTTCCTGGCGGTGTTCGCCGACGTCCAGGCGGCGGTCGACGCGGAAGGGGTTCAGGCGCCGGCGAGGTAGGCGCTGACGCGGTCGAGCTGTTCCTGCTGTTGCTTCAGCTCCTGGCGCGCCACGGACTGCAGGTGTACCTCGTCCGGCCCGTCGGCGAGGCGCAGCACACGCCCGGCGGTGTACAGGTCCGCCAGCGGCGTGTCGGGGCTGACGCCCATGGCGCCCCAGGTCTGCATGGCGCGGTCGGCGACCTGCGACAGGACGTTCGGCGCCACCACCTTGATCATGGCCACCTCCTTGCGCGCGCCCTTCGGCCCGCGCTCATCGAGCAGCGCCGCGGTCTTCAGCACCAGCAACCGCGCCTGCTCGATCTCGATCCGCGAGCGCGCGATCCACTCGGCCACGGTGCCGTGCTGGTGCAGGTAGCGGCCGAAGGTCTTGCGCTCCTGGCTGCGGGCGACCAGCAGCTCCAGCGCGACCTCGGCCATGCCGATGGCGCGCATGCAGTGGTGGACGCGGCCCGGGCCGAGGCGCGCCTGCGCGATGAGGAAGCCGTCTCCCTCGCCGGCGATGAGGTTTTCCCGCGGAACGCGGACGTTGCGGAACACGACTTCCGAGTGACCCTCCGGGGAGACGTGGTTCAGCGTGGCGATGTTGCGCACGATGTCGACGCCCGCGGCGTCCACCGGCACGATCACCATGGACTGCTGCCGGTACTTGTCGGCGTCCGGGTCCGTTTTGCCCATGACGATGAAGAAGGCGCAGTGGGGGTGATGGGCGTTGGTGATGAACCACTTGCGCCCGTTGATCACGTAGTCGTCGCCGTCGGGGCGGATCGCGCACTGGATGTTGCTGGCGTCGGAGGAGGAGGTATCGGGCTCGGTCATGGCGAAGGCGGAGCGCGTCTCGCCGCGCATCAGCGGCTCGAGCCAGCGCGCTTTCTGCGCCTCGCTGCCGAACAGGTGCAGCACCTCCATGTTGCCCGTGTCCGGCGCGTTGCAGTTGAACACCTCCGAGGCCCACGGCACGCGGCCCATGATCTCGGCGAGGGGCGCATACTCGACGTTGCTGAGGCGCGTGCCGGGCTCCCCGTCCTTCAGCGAGGGCAGGAACAGGTTCCACAATCCCTCTTCGCGGGCGAGTGCCTTCAGGTCCTCCATGAAGGACACCGGGTACTGCCCGGCGCCGACTTCCGCGCGCCAGGCTCCGAGCCGGGGCAGGATGTAGCGGTCCATGAACTGCCAGAGCTGCTGGCGGAGGGCCTCGACGCGGGGGCTGTAGCTGAAGTCCATGGGCGGTCTCCCGGGGCTGGCAACGCCGGGAGCATAGCAGTTTCGGGGGACGCCCCCGAGTCCACCCCGGGGGTTGGCACCCGCTTCAGGCGGTGTGCGGCAGCCGGGGCCGGGCGACGGCCCGCCGGATATCCTGCGACACGTAGTACAGCGTCGGTACCAGGAACAGCGTGACCGCGGTCGAGAAGAACACACCGAAGGCCACGGAGGTGGCCATGGGCTTGACGAACTGGGCCTGGATCGAGGTTTCCAGCTGGATCGGCAGCAGGCCGATGAAGGTGGTGAGGGAGGTCAGCATGACCGCGCGGAAACGGGTCGGGCCCGCTTCCAGCACGGCTTCCTCCCAGTCGTGGCCCTCGTCGATGAAGTGGTTGATGAAGTCCACCAGCACGAGGCTGTCGTTCACCACCACGCCGACCAGCCCGATGATGCCGATGGCCGAGAGGATGCTCACGTCCATGCCGAGAATCAGGTGGCCGAGGAAGGCACCGGTGACCCCGAAGGGGATCACGGACATGATCAGCAGCGGTTCGAGGTAGCTCTTCAGCGGTATCGCCAGCGCTGCGTAGATGAGCAGCAGCACCAGCAGGCCGCCGTAGAGCAGGGCCTGCGAGGTGTCGCGCTGCTCTTCCACTTCGCCGGCGACGCTGTAGCGCACGGACGGGTGCCGCGCGAGGATGTCGGGCAGCATGGCGCGCTCGATCAGGTCCATCACCTCCGTGGTGGAGATCAGCGCCTTGTCGACGTCGGCCTGCACGTCGACGACCCGCGACAGGTCGATGCGGTTGATCACGCTGAGGCCCGCCTGCTCCCGCGCGTGGCCGACCACGGAGAAGGGGGCGCGGTTGCCGTTCGGCAGGCTGATCCAGAGCTCCTGCAGTGTATCGAGGCGCGTGCGGTCTTCTTCCGGCAGGCGCACGTAGACCCGCACCTCGTCGCGGCCGCGCTGCACCCGCTGTACCTCGGCGCCGAAGAAGGCCTGGCGTACCTGCCGGGCCAGTTCCACGTCCGTGAGGCCGAGGGCCTCGCCCTCGGGCGTCACGCGGATGTCGAGCTCCCGGCCACCGGCGTTGAAGCTGTCGCGGATGTCGCGCACGCCATCCACCTGGGCCATCTGCAGCTTGAGCTCGCTCGCCGCCTGGCGCAGCTGCTCGAGGTCGCGCCCGCGCAGCTGCACGTCGATGGGTGACCCGCCGGGCCCCGCCGCCGCGTCGAGGCGGAAGGAACGCACACCGTGCAGGGTGCCGAGCTCCTCGCGCAGCCAGCCGCCGAGGGCCACGGAGTCGATGTCCCGCTCCTCGCTCACGATGAGTTCGATGATCAGCCGCGCTGACGTGTCGGTCTCCGAGAGCAGGTGCAGCGTGCGGATCACGTCGCGGCCTGCCGGGTCCTGCGCCTTGAAGCGCTCGTTCATGGCCCAGGCCGCGTCCTCGATGCGCCGCGCGTAGTCGTGGGTGCGCTGCCAGGGCGTGCCCTGGGGCATGTCGAGGTTGATGTCGATGGAGTCCGAGGGCACGGAGGGGAAGAACACCACGCGCAGGATGCCCGAGGGTACCAGGGCGAGGCAGACCATGAGGCCGGCGAGGAACAGGGCCAGGGTGGTATAGCGGTAGTGCACCGCCTTCGCCAGCGTGCGGCGGTAGGGCCCGCGGGCGAAGGCGATCATGCCCCGGGAGACGCGCTGCTGGAAGCGCCGCACCGGACCGAGCCGGTCACCCGGCTGCGGCACGCGGATGTGGCGCAGGTGCGCGGGGAGCACGAGCTTGGTCTCGATCAGCGAGAAGATCACGCAGAAAATCACCACGTAACCGAGCTGCGACAGGATGCGAGCAAAGCCCTCGGTAAGGAACAGGCTCGGCCCGAAGGCCACGGCCGTGGTGAGGGCACCGAAGACCGTGGCGGTGGTCACGCGCTGCACGCCGCCGACGACGCTGTCGACGCCACGGCCCTCCTTCTCCAGCGAGGTGTAGGCGCTCTCCGAGGTGACGATGGCGTCGTCGACGAGCAGGCCGAGTACGAGGATGAAGCCGAACACCGAGAGCACGTTGATGGACACGGGCAGGCCGAGGAAGCCGATGGTCGCGAGGCAGCCGAGCACGGCGAAGGGCAGCCCGACGACGACCCAGAAGGCGAGGGCGAGGTCGAGGAACAGGGCGAGGGCGATGATCACCAGGATCGCCCCGGAGGCGGCATTGCGCAGCATGAGCTCGATCCGGCCGCGGAGAATCCGGCTCTGATCGCCCCAGGCCTGCAGGCCGATGCCCTCCGGCAGCTCTGCCTGCTTCTCCGCCACGTAGTCCTTCACCAGCGCGGTGATCTCGAGGACGTCCTGCGCCCCGACGCGATCGATGTCGAAGGTCAGCGCGGGTTCGCCGTTCACCCGCGACAGCACCGGCTGATCGGCGAAGCCGTCGCGGACCGTGGCGATGTCGCCGAGGCGGATGCGCGTGCCGTCGTCGCGGCTGATGAGCGTAAGCTCCTCGAACTCCCGGCCGCGATAGGCCTGGGAGGTCGAGCGCAGGGTGATCGCCCCGGCGTCGGTGCGCAGCAGGCCGCCGGGCAGATCCCGGGAACGCTGCTGGATGGCGTTCACCACCGCATCGAAGGTGAGCCCGTAGCGGCGCATGCGCTCGTCCGACAGCTCGATGGAGATCTCGTAGTCGCGCTCGCCGAGCACGGCGATCTCGCTGATGTTGCCGAGGGCGAGGATTTCCTCGCGGATCTCCTCCGCCAGTTCCTTCAGCTGCTGCGGCTTGATCTCGCCGAAGAGGCTGACGCGGATCGCCCCGGTGGCGGCCTCGATCTCCTCGACGATCGGCTTCTCGGCATCGGCGGGGAAGGAGGAGATGCCGTCGACGCGCACCTTGGCGAGGTTCACGGCCTTGGCCATGTCGCTGCCGGGCTCCATGCGCACGGTAACCACACCGACCCCTTCCCTGGCCTCGCTGCGGATCTCCTTGATACCGACGATATCGCGCACCGCCTCCTCGATGCGCAGGATGATGCCGCGCTCCACCTCCTCCGGTGAGCTGCCGGGGTAGGGGACGGTGACCGTGAAGGTCTCCGTGGGGAAGGAGGGGAAGACCTCCTTGTCGAGAGCCTGCATGGCGTAGAGGCCGGCAACCACGACGATGAGCAGGAGCAGGTTGGCGGCAACGGGGTTGCGCGCCATCCATGCGACGGCGCCGCGTTGGCGGTCGGGCGGGGTGTACTCAGCCATCGAGGAGCGCAACCGCCATGCCGTCGAACATGAGTTCCAGTCGCGTGGTGACCACCCGATCGCCGTCTGCGAGGCCGGACGTCACCAGGGCGCGGCCATTGCTCAGGCGGGCCACGGTGACGGCGCGACGCTCGAGGGCGCCGTCTGCGAACACGAAAACGTCCTCCCCGTGCAGGGCATCCTGCGGCAGCTCCACCGCGTCCGCAACGGGCTGCCCCGGGATTTCGGCGCGGACGAAGAGGCCGAAAGGCAGCGGCTGCGCATGGCGGCTGCCATCGAGCGGGTCCTCGACCTCCACCACCACCGGCACGACCCGCGTCTGGGTGTCCAGGCGTGCCTCGATGCGCACGAGCTCCCCGGTCCAGCGCGCTTCCCGGGTGGCGCCCTCGGCGAACAGCGACACCGCCGCCGGCGCGTCGCCATCGATGAAGGCGATGTCCTGCGGCGGGATCGGCAGGCGAACCTCCGCCCGGTCGGCGCCGAGCACGCGCCCGACGGCGGTGCCGGCGCTGATGAACTGGCCCAGCTCGACGCGCTGCTCGTCGATCACGGCGCGGTAGGGTGCCGTGATCTCCGTGTTGGTGAGGTCGCGCTCGGCCCGGGCGATGCGCGCCCGCGCGGCTGCAACGGTCGCCTCCGCCTCGTGGATGCGGGCGGACTGGCGCAGCGCCTTTGCATCCGCCAGGGCCAGCTCGGCGCTGGCGAGCGCCTGCCGGGCCTCGGCCAGGGCCAGCTCGTAATCGGTGCGGTCGATGCGAAGGAGCGGCTCACCGGCTTCGACCACGACGCCGGGCTCGAATTTCGGCGACTGCCAGAGGATGCGCCCGGAGACCTGCGCGGCCAGCTCGAGCTCCCGCCAGGCGGTGACGTTGCCGTGGGCGACAACGGTGACCGGCACGGTGCCGAGGCGGATGGTTTCCACTTCGACCAGGGGCGGCGGCGTGGCGACGTTGCGCGCCTCCAGCTGGGGCCGGCTCTTGATCATGAACACGGCGATGGCGGCGGCGACGGCGAGGATGAGCAGGGGCCTTGCTAGGCCCAGGAGTCGTGACATCAGGAGCTGCGTTCCGTTGGCTGTGGCGCTTTACGTTCGCGACGCGTTTTCCCGTCGCCCGCATGCTGTTACGCAGGGGGCCGCGCCTTGGCTCTCGCGGCGTCGGGGCCGTCGATTATGCCACGGCGCGACGGGGCACTGTGGCCCCCGGGGCCGGCGTGAGAAAACGCTTGTGAAATAGTGCGATCTTTTTTCTGCAATCGGTGCTATGCTGGAGGCGTTTGAGCATTGCAGCACTATGTCCTCTGAGTTCGTCCCGGCCGGTTCCGGCCAACGTCCGATTTGTCCATAAGGCCCCGCAAGACTTCAAGCACGACCGCCCCTCGTGGGCACTCCTTATTGGATAGTATTGGAAAGAAAGGATAGACATCATGGCAACTTCCACCGGCACGGTTAAGTGGTTCAACGAAACCAAGGGCTTCGGCTTCATCGAGCAGGACAACGGCCCGGACGTGTTCGCGCACTTCAGCGCCATCAACGGCAGCGGCTTCAAGACCCTCCTCGAGGGCCAGAAGGTCCAGTTCGACGTGACCCAGGGCCAGAAAGGCCCGCAGGCCTCGAACATCGAGGTCGTCGCCTGAGCCAGCTCGGCTGACGAAAAAGGCCCGCGCAAGCGGGCCTTTTTTTGCCTGCCGTTTACCTGCCGGGTCAGGTCGGCGACCAGTCCCCGGCCGCCAGCCGCAGCAGCAGCAGGGCACTCAACTGCCCGCGCTCGACGAGGCTCGAGACCCGCATCCACTCGTCGCTCGAGTGGATGTTGCCGCCGTGCACGCCGAGGGTGTCGATGTTGGGCACGCCCGCCGCGGCGAGGTTGTTGCCGTCGCAGCAGCCGCCGGTCGGTTTTACAGCGAGGTCGACGCCCAGGCTGGCGCCGCAGTCCCGCGCGAGGTCGAAGAGACGCTCGTTCGCCGGCCCCGGTACCTTGGGCGGGCGGGTGAAGCCGCCGTGCAGTTCCAGGGACAGACCGTCGCGCGCGTTCAGGGCGTCGATGATCGCCGCCAGTTCCTGCTCGCACCACGCCGTGTCCTCGGGCTCCTCCACGCGGATATTGAAGCGGCCCACGGCCGTATCCGGCACGATGTTCACCGCGCCGCCGCCGTGCACGAAACCGGGGTTGAAGGTGACGCCCGGGCGCTGCCCGTTGAGATCGTCGATCGCCACCAGCGCTTCGCTGAGCAGGCGGATGGCGTTGCGCCCGAGGTGGTGCTCGCGGCCCGCATGGGCGGCGCGGCCGCGGGCGAGGAGGGCGAAGTTGCCGGAGCCCTTGCGTCGGCCGGCGAGGCTGCCGTCCGGGAAACTCGGCTCGTAGATCAGGCCCACGTCGGCGCGTTCGGCGGCTTCGCGGATCCACGGTGCGGAGACCGGCGAACCGATCTCCTCGTCCGGGTTCAGCAGTACCTCCCAGCCGATCTTCTCGGCGAGCGGGCTGCGCTCGAGGGCGAGGAGGGCGCGGTGCATGAGCACGAGGCCGCCCTTGAGATCGGCCACGCCCGGGCCGCCGAGCGTGTCGCCGTCGATCTCGCGCACGGCCTGGAAGGGGTGGTCCGCGGGGAACACCGTGTCCATGTGCCCGCAGAGGAAGACCTGGAAAGGCGCGTCCGGGCGCTTGCGCAGCCGCAGACCGTCGCCGAGGGCCCGCTCGCGCAGGGCGCCGTCGTCGTCGAGCACCTCCAGGGGCGGTGAGGGCAGCACGCTGCTCTCAGCGCCGAGGTCATCGAACAGCGCTGCGAGGGCCTCGCGCACGCGGTTAACGCCCGCCGCGTGGTAGCTGCCGGAGTTGATCTCGGCGAGCGCGATGGTTTCGGCGCGCATGCTGTCGGCCCCCTCGGCCACGAAGGCCAGGGCGTCGTCGCGGATTGTCGTGTCGAGGCCGCTCATGCGCCGGCATCCGTGCTTTCGAAGATCTTGTCCGCGCTCGCCTCGACGAAGCCCTGGTAGAGGCTGCCGTCGGCCTGCGGGTAGCGGCAGGCGAACTCGTAGAAGCAGCCCGGGATGACCTGTTCGCCGTCGCTGAAGCGCACGGGCACCCGGTCGGCCAGGGTCGAGGACTGCTCCAGCAGGACCTCGGGGGAGCCCTTGATCTCGCCCCCGGAATCGTTGAGGGCGTAGCCGGCGCGCTTCAGTGCAGCGTTCACGGCAGCGACGGAGTCGAAGCCGGGCAGGTCGTTCACGCTCACGGTGAAGTGGTTGGCCCGGTAGCCATGGGCAGCGAGCCAGGCGGCGTATTCGCTCTCCCCGCGCAGAGCCTGGTAGCTGGCGAAGGGCAGGTCCCAGGGTCGTCCGCCGAACAGGAAAGCGGGCTCGTCCGCAGCGCCGGCGGGCACCTGCTCGCAGAGCGGCAGCACCGTGTCGCGCAGCGCGCCTGAGCACTCGTCGAGCAGCAGCTCGCTGATGAAGATCTTCGGCTGGGCCGGGTCCGGGTGGCGGTAGTAGCGCGCACGCAGCTTCTTGGCGCGGAACCGGTAGTGGTCGCCGAGCTCGTAACCCAGTGCGCCGAACAGCGGGTCCAGGGCGTCGACGCCGAGTCGCTCGGTCGCGAAGGTGCGCAGGGCGATATGGTCGTTGACGATCGGCGCGCCGCCGCCGAGGAGGGCGTGGATGCCCTCGGCGCTCGGTGCGTGCGCGAGAAAATCGTCCCAGAGGCGAGCGAAGAAGGTGTTCGGGTCCATGGGGTCGGTCAGTCCTCCCGGCTCCAGGGTGTGCCGGGCACCGGGTTCTCCGGTAGCGCCACGGCCGGCAGTTCGACGGACGCCACCGGGTAGGCGCAGTAGTCCGCCGCGTACCAGGCGCTGGGCCGCAGGTTGCCGGAGTCGCCGACGCCGCCAAAGGGCGCCGCGCCGCTGGCCCCGGTGGTCGGGCCGTTCCAGTTGAGGATGCCGGCACGCAGCCGTTCCCGGCAGTAGTGGTAGCGCGCCTCGTCGTCGCCGATGACGCCGGCGGCGAGACCGTAGCGGGTGGCGTTGGCGCCGGCGATGGCCTCGTCGAGGTCGGCGTAGCGGAGCACCTGCAGCAGCGGACCGAAGCGCTCCTCGTCCGGCAGGTCGTCGCCGAGGGCGCTGACCTCGACGATGCCCGGGGCGAGGAAGGCCGCACCGCGCGGGTCACCGGCCAGGGGCTCAAGGGCTTCGGCGCCGGCCGCGAGCAGGTCGTCCTGCGCGGCGAGCAGACCGGAAGCGGCGTTGGCGGAGATCACCGGGCCGAGGAAGGGTGTCGGTTCGTCGTCCCAGGCGCCGAGGCGCAGGCCGCGGGTCGCGGCGAGCAGTTTCTCGAGGAGCGCGTCGCCGTCCGCGCCGGCGGGCAGGAACAGGCGCCGGGCGCAGGTGCAGCGCTGGCCGCTGGTGATGAAGGCGGACTGGATGATCGTGTGCGCCGCCGCGTCGAGGTCGGCCACCCGGTCGACGATGAGCGGATTGTTGCCGCCGAGCTCGAGCGCGAGCAGCTTGCCCGTCTGCCCGGCGAACTGGCGGTGCAGGAGCTGGCCGGTTTTCGCGCTGCCGGTGAACAGCAGTCCGTCGATCTGCGGATGCCCGGCCAGCGCTTCGCCGGTGCTG
Source organism: uncultured Halieaceae bacterium (assembly GCA_913048495.1). Lineage (GTDB taxonomy): Bacteria > Pseudomonadota > Gammaproteobacteria > Pseudomonadales > Halieaceae > Pseudohaliea. Next base: position 8,417 of record CAJWWA010000036.1, on the reverse strand, counting down.
ACCGCACCCTGCACGAGGTTGAGCACGCCCGCGGGCAGGCCGACCTTGTCCCAGAGTTCGACCATGGCCGCGCCCACGGCGGGGGTGAGGTCGCTGGGCTTGAACACCACGGTGTTGCCCGCGAGCAGCGCCGGCACGATGTGGCCGTTGGGCAGGTGCCCCGGGAAATTGTACGGGCCGAACACCGCCAGCACGCCGTGCGGGCGGTGGCGCAGGGCGGCGTTGCCGGCGCCCATGGGCTGGCTGCGGCTGCCGGCGCGCTCGGCCTGGGCATCGATGGAGAGCCTGACTTTGCCGACCATGGCGCCGATTTCTGTCCGCGCCTCCCACAGGGGCTTGCCGACTTCCGCGGCGAGAAGCCGCGCGAGGCGTTCGCTGTCGGCCTTCACGGCGGCCGCAAAGGCTTCCGCGAGGGCGATGCGCGCGTCCAGCGGGCGCCGGCCCCAGGCCGGGGCGGCTTCGCGCGCCGCGCCGACGGCGGCATCGACATCGGCGGCGGTTGCCGCCTGGCCTTCCCACAGCAGCGTGCCGTGTGCCGGGTCCGTGGAGCGGAGCGGGTCGCCGCTGCCCTCACGCCACTGGCCGTCCCAGAAATGACTGTTCATGCGGCGTGCTCCTCTCGCCATTCGCGTAGTTGCCGGGCCGGCAGCGATAGCGCCCGCAGCCGGGCGCCGCTCTCCGTGCGCAGGGCCGCGGCCGTGGCGGCGTCGACCTGCAGCGCGCCGTGGTCGTCGATGCGGTAGCCGGCGAGGGTGGCGCGGAAGCCGGCGCACTCGCCGTTGGTCAGCAGTGCCGTGGGCGCCTGTTCCGGCAGGCGGTCGACGACGGTGACGGTCTCCTCCCAGCTCGCCGCCACGGAGCCGATGGCTTCGCGCCGGGCCTCCACCGTGGGGCCGGCGTCGAAGGGGTCGATGTAGCCGCGCCAGAGAAAGCCCTCGCGTTCCAGCATGCGCAGCGCGGGCACGGTCTGCGCGTGCACCTTGCCGATCACCGCCTGCGCCGCCTCGTCGAGGAGGCTCACGTACACCGGGTAGTGCGGCATCAGTTCGGCGATGAAGGATTTCTGGCCCATGCCGACGCGGTGCACCGCGTCGGCGAGATCCATGGAAAAGAAATGCTTCTGCAGCCAGCCCCAGAAGGGCGAGCGCCCGTCCTCGTCGCTCACGCCGCGCATCTCCGCCATCACCGTGTCGGCAAAGAACAGCGGGTGCTGGGCCATGAACAGGAAACGGAAGCGCGACAGCAGGAAGCCGTTGCGGCGCTGCCTGGCCTCGGGGGTGAGGAACAGTGTGCAGATTTCCGTGGCGCCGGAGTAGTCGTTGCACAGCGTGAGTACGTCCACGGTGTTGTGGATACCGAGCTCCCGCGAGGTGTGTACGACCTTGCTCAGGTGGTAGTGGTAGACGGCGTCCTCCGTGCCCACCCGTGCCTCGATGCCGCTGGTGCCGACGACCGCGCCGCTCTCGCTGTCTTCCATGACGAACAGGAAGCCGGCGTTGCCGCGCGCGTCCGGGCCGTCGCCGAACGCCTGCCGCGCGCGCTCGATGCGCACCTGCAGCTGCGGCTCGTTCTTCGGCAGCGAGGTGAAGCCGTGGCCGGACTCGTAGGCGAAGCGGACGAGGGCCGGGAAGTCCCGGGCCTCGATGGGCCGGATGACCATCATGGCGTCAGCTCGCGGCCGCGGCCGGCTCCGCCACGGCGGCCACGCCCTCGGCGAAGCGGCGCAGGCCCTCGTCGATGTCCGCCTCGGGGATCACCAGCGACGGCGCGAAGCGGACCACGTCGGCACCGGCTACGAGCACCATGGTGCCGGCGTCGAGCGCGGCGTTGAGGAAATCCCGCGCGCGGCCGGCATAGGCCGGGGCGAGGGCGGCGCCGATGAGCAGGCCCTGGCCGCGGATCTCGCTGAACACGTGGTGCTCGGCGTTGATGGCCTCGAGCGTCGTACGGAAGCGCTCGCCGCGGGCCTTCACGCCCTCGAGCACTTCCGGCGTGTTGACCAGGTCGAGCACGGTCTCGCCGACGGCGCAGGCCAGCGGGTTGCCGCCGTAGGTGCTGCCGTGGGTGCCGACCTTGAAGCTCTCGGCGATGGCCGCCGTGGTGAGCATGGCGCCGATGGGGAAGCCGGCGCCGAGGGCCTTGGCGCTGGAGAGGATGTCGGGGGTGACGCCGGCGCCCTCGTAGGCATAGAGGTGGCCCGTGCGGCCGACGCCGGTCTGCACCTCGTCGAAAACCAGCAGCGCGTTGTGCCGGTCGCAGAGCTCGCGCACACCGGCGAGGAAACCGGGCACCGGGTTGATGATGCCGCCCTCGCCCTGCAGGGGCTCGAGGACCACGGCGCAGGTGCGGTCGGAGATGACCGCCTCGAGGGCGGCGAGGTCGTTGTAGGGCACGTGGTCTACGGCGCCGGGGCGGGGGCCGAAGCCCTCGGCGTAGGCCGGCTGGCCGCCCACGGTGACGGTGAAGAAGGTGCGTCCGTGGAAGGCGCGCTCGAAGGCGATGATCTGGTCCTTCTCCGGGCCGTAGTGGTCCACGGCCCAGCGCCGCGCCAGCTTCAGGGCGGCCTCGTTGGCCTCGCCGCCGGAGTTGGCGAAGAAGACCCGGTCGGCGAAGGTGGCATCCACGAGCTTGCGCGCCAGGCGCAGCGCCGGCTCGTTGGTGTAGACGTTGGACAGGTGCCAGAGCCGGTCGGCCTGGTCTTTCAGGGCGCCCACGACCGCGGGGTGGCAGTGGCCGAGGCAGTTCACGGCAATGCCGCCGGCGAAGTCGATGTACTCGCGGCCGTCCTGGTCCCACAGGCGCGAGCCTTCCCCGCGCACCGGGATGACGGCGGCGGGATTGTAGTTGGGCACCATGACCTCGTCGAAGGTCGCGCGGGTTACCTGCATGGCTTCTACCTCTTCCTGTTTCCTGTGGCGGCTGGCTGCGCCCTTGTTCGTCGTCATTGCTGTCGGTTGTGACTGCGTCTCAGTCTACGCGGGGCCCCTGTCATACTGAATAGCCGAACCGCGCGGATTTGCCCTTCTATTTAACGATTCGTCAGCCTATTATGACGGAATGTCAGATTCGCTGGATGATCGCATCATCGCCGCCCTGCGCGAGGACGCCCGCCTGAGCTCCACGGCCCTCGCGCGCCGCCTCGGTGTCTCCCGGGCCACCGTGCACAACCGCATGGCCCGCCTCGAGCGCGACGGCGTCATCACCGGCTACACGGTGACCCTGGGCGAGGCCTACCGGGCCGGGCAGGTCGCGGCGCACGTGCTGGTGGAGGTGGAGCAGCGGTTGACCGCCCAGGTGACCGGGCAGCTCGGCCGCATCAGCGCGGTGCAGGCGCTCTACGCCATCAGCGGCGACTACGACCTCATCGTGGTGCTCTCCGCCCCGAGCACCGGCGCCCTCAGCCAGCTCCTCGATCGCATCAGCGAACTGCGCGGCGTGCTGCGCACCAAGTCTTCCGTGATCCTCGAGACGAAGCTTCAGCGCTGATCGTCGGGCGCCCGGGCCCGGACGGCCGCGACCAGCTCCGCCAGCGTTCCCGGCCGGCCGAAATGCCAGCCCTGGCCGTAGGTGACCCCGGCAGCCAGCAGGGCCTCGCGCTGGCGCTCGTTCTCGATACCCTCGCCGACCACGTCGATTTCCAGCTGCCGCGCGATGTTGACGACATTGGGAATGATGGACGAGCGCACGGAATCGTCCTCCATGTCCTGGATGAAGCTGCGGTCGATCTTGACGATGTCGCAGCGGATACGCCGCAGCTGGCCGAGGTTGGAATAGCCCACGCCGAAATCGTCGATGGCAAGGCGGAAACCCTGCTCGTTGAGCTGCCGCAGGTGGCGTACGGCCGCCTCTTCGTCCAGGGCCTCGTCTTCGGTCACCTCGAGGACCGGGATCAGTCGGTTCTTCCGCCAGACCGGGTGGTCCGGGAGCGTCATGACGACGGGGTCGAGAAGGTCCCGCGGCAGGATGTTCAGGCCCACGCGGAAGGTCTCGGGCAGGCCCGCCTGCGCGTTCAGCGTGGGGATGACCTCGTCGAGCATGAGCCGGGTGAAGCGCCAGCTGAGGCCGAGGTCGCGCAGCGCCGGGATGAAAGCATCCGGGCCGAGCGCCCCCTGCCGGTCGCGGAAGCGCGCCAGGGCCTCGCAGCCGACCACGGCGCCGGAGTCGAGACGGACGATCGGCTGGTAGACCCAGTAGAAGCCGCCGCGTTCGAGACCGCGGACGACGCGGTATACCGTTGAGCGCCGCCGCTTGAGGAAGAGCCAGCTGAGCCGCATCACGAGGGCGCCGGCACAGAGGCTGCACAGCAGCGCGAGCAGGAAGAAGAGGGTCTGCTGCAGCGACCAGGGCTTGAGCAGCGGCTCGATTGCGAGGCAGAAATAGGGGTACTCGCCCGTGCAACCCTCGAAGCGGGTCGACGTCAGCTCCTGCCAGGTCCCGCGCGATGGTGCACCGTCCCACAGGCCGCGCATGCCGGCGACGTGGCGATAGCGGTCACCGAAGGTATAGGCGAGTTCCCAGCGGCTGTCCGTGAACAGCGCCGCAAGATCGCGCAGGTCGAGCACGACGTTGTAGCTCTCGCGGCGAATCACCACGCCGCGGCGCTGGTCGTCGAAGAGAACCAGCGGCGTGTCGATCCAGTAGCTGTTGCCGAAGCGGTCCTGGAAGTCGCCGGCCGATACCGGCTGCGGCGGTACGACCAGCCCGATGGCGGCGCTGCACCGGAAGTGGTCGTCCTCCACGTAGCCGAGATCGTTGAGGTATTGCGAGCGGAACAGCGCTCTGCGCAGCGTGCGAAGGTGCGCCTCCGAGCAGGGCGCCTCGGTGTTGCGCTCGAGCTCCCGGGTAAGCCGGTCGGCGTCGCCGATGATATCGGTCACCTGTGCCAGCGCCCGCTCCCCGAGGCGCTCGTACTCGCCGCGCACGCCCTGGATCCCTGCCAGCGCGAAGCCCACCATCACCACGGTCGTGACGAGGACCAGGAGCGGCAGCAGGATCACGAACTCTCTCGCTTCCCGCGGGGTGATCGGCATGGAGGGCAAGGGCAAATCCTGGCGCGAGCGATCGCGCGGTGGCGGTGCGTCGCCGGGGCGGGCTGTAGCCTCACTACGGTAGCATTCATGGCGGCAATTACCAGCCCGGGTCCCGCGCTGTTACCCTGTGCGCCTGATTTCCGCCACTGGACACGCACCATGCCCCGCATCAACGCTCTTCCCGTCATCTGCCTGCTCAGCCTCCTGTTGTGCTGTCGTGTCGCGGCGGCAGCCCCTGCCTGGCCTCACGGCGCCATGGCGGCAGTCGCCAATCCCTACGCCACGGATGCCGCCATCGCCATGCTCGAGCGGGGCGGCCACGCGGTGGATGCGGCGATCGCGGCGCACGCCGTGCTCGGGCTGGTAGAGCCGCAGAGCTCCGGCCTCGGCGGTGGCGGCTTCATGCTGGTCTATGACCGCGCCGGGGACCGCATCGTCTTCCACGACGGCCGCGAGACCGCGCCGGCCGGTGCGCGCGTCGACATGTTCATGCGCGACGGCGAGGTCATGGGTTTCCTCGATGCCTGGCAGTCCGGCCTCGCGGTCGGGGTACCGGGCGTGGTGGCCATGTACAAGCAGGCGCACGACCGCCACGGCAAGCTGCCCTGGGCGGAGCTGTTCCAGCCGGCGATCCGCCTGGCGGAGGCGGGGTTCGAGGTGTCGCCGCGGCTCGCCGGGCTCCTCGAGCGCATGAAGCCGTACACGCGCCTCGACGAGAACCCGGACACGGCGGCGTATTTCTACCCGGATGGCGAGGCGCTGCAGGCGGGCGATCGGCGTAAAAACCCGGCCTATGCCGAGACGCTGAAAGCGGTGGCCGAGGAGGGCATCCACGCCTTCTACGGCGGTCACGTCGCCGCCGAGATGGTTGCCGCGGTGGCCAGGGAGCCCAACCCGGGGACGCTGAGCCTCGGCGATATAGCGGCCTACCGCCCCGTGGAGCGCGACGCGGTCTGCGGGCCGTGGCGTGCCCTGCGCATCTGCAGCGCGACGCCACCGAGTTCCGGTGCCATGGAGATTCTCGTCGCCAACCTCTATGACGCGCTGCTGCCCGAGGACGCGAACCGGGAAGAGCGCATCGCCAGCTTCGTCGACGCGCAGCGCCTCGCCTACGCCGACCGGGACCACTACTTCGGTGACCCGGCAGCGATGACGCTGTCGCTGCGTCACCTGCTGGACCCCCGGTATATTGAAGCGCGTGCCCGCGAGCGCGCGGCGCCCGGGGAGGAAGCCGGCCACGGTGACCCGGACGCGGTGCTGCTGGGCATCCCCCGGGCGGCGCGCCACGGCGCGGATACGACGCAGGAGATCGCCGGTACCACGCACCTGTCGATCGTCGACGGCGAGGGCAACGCCGTCTCGTTCACGGCGACGGTGGAGGCGCCCTTCGGCAGCGCCCGCTGGGCCGCCGGGTTCCTGCTCAACAATGAAATGACGGATTTCGCCCGCGAGGTCCCGGAAAGCGGGCCACACCCGGCCAACGCCGTGGGCCCCGGGAAACGCCCGCGCTCGTCCATGTCGCCGACGCTGGTTTTCGACGACGCCAGCGGTGAACTGGTCATGGTCACCGGCTCGCCCGGCGGCAATTCCATCCCGGCCTACGTGGCCAAGAGCCTGCTCGGCGTCTTCGACTGGGGCCTCTCCGTGGACGAGGCCGTCGCGTTCCCCAACATCATCGCCCGCGGCCGCTCCGTGCGGGTGGAGGTCGGCACGGACGCCGGCGACACGCTCGCCGACGCGCTGGCGGCGCGCGGCTACCCGGTGCAGGAGCGCGAGGGGGAAAACTCCGGGCTGCACGTGATCCGGGTCACCGCGGAGGGCCTTGTCGGTGCGGCGGACCCGCGGCGCGAGGGCACGGTGCGTACCGTCGCGCCCTCACCGGCGCACTAGCGCCGGCACGCGCTCGCCGGCAGCTCGATGCGCCGCTCGTAGCCGTCCGCTCCGCGCTCGAGGCGGTAGCAGCCGGTGACTTGCCGCGAGGGTTGCGGGTCGCGATAGCGCGCGCAGTCGCGGCAGTCATCGCCGTCGAGCAGCGAGCCGGTGATGGCTGAACCGATGATGGCCCCGCCGATGACGCCCGGCCCCCAGTACCAGCGATCGTGGTACCGGTAGCGCGGGTACCAGGGATGTCGCGGGGCCGTGTACCAGCCGCCGTACCAGCGGTGGCGCGGCGCGCCGCGGTACCGCTGCCAGCGCCGGTAGTCCCGCCAGTCGTCGCGGCGCCAGTGATCCGGGCGCCAGCCCCGGTGGCGCCGGTCATCGCGGTCCCAGCGATCGTAGTGACCCCGCCGGTCCCGGTCATCCCAGCGGTCATCGCGGTCGGCCAGCGCGAGCCCCGGTGCAGCGGCGGCGAGCGCTGCTGCCAGGGCAAGGATAGTGATTCTGCGTCCCATGGGTTGCCTCCTTCGGTCGCGTACACCGGTCCAGTGCACGGCCCCATGCTGCCTGCCCTTCCCTGAACCCAGCCTGAACGCAGCCGCTGAATTTTCGTGTGCCGTTCAGCGTCCGTTCAGGATTGCGGTCGCATCATGGCGGGCAGGTTGAACAGGAGGATGCAACCGTGAAAAAGACTCTGCTTGCCCTTGCTCTCAGCGCCCCGGCTCTTGCCCTGGGGCAGACCCACAGCACCGTCATCGACGCCCCGGTCGTCTCCGTGCAGCCGCTGGTCGAGGTGTTTTCGGAGCGTATTCCCCACGAGACCTGCCGCGCCGAGCGCGTGCGCGTGGTCGAGCGCGGCCGCAGCCGCTCGGCGACGCCGGCCATCCTCGGCGCGGTACTCGGCGGCACGCTCGGCGGCGCCATCGGCGACGACACCGGCCACCAGGGTGTCATCGCCGGGGCGGGCGCGGTGCTCGGCGCGTCGGTCGGGAACGACATCGGACGGCGCCAGCAGCGCGACGACGGCTATTACGTCACGGAGGATGTGTGCACCGTGGAGTACGAACTGCGGGAACGGGAGCGTGTCAGCGGCTATCGCGTCAGCTACCGCTATGGCGATACCATCTACGAGACGCGCACGGCCCGGGATCCCGGCGCTACCATCCCGGTCCGTGTGGAGCTGAAACCGCTGCCCTGAGCCCCCGGGCTCCGGGGCGGCCTGCCGCTGGACCGTACCCATGCCCGCTCGCTGGCTCTGCCTGCCCCTGCTCGTCGTCGCCCTGTTCGCGGGCAGCGCCGCTTCCCGTGCCGATGACGACGGGCTCGAGGCCTGGCAGGAGCGCATCCTGCGGGCGCTCGAGCGCGACCGCGATGCGCGGAACGATGACCTTGACAGGAACCCTGACAGGAACCGGGATGAGAAAAGGTACGAGGGCGGAGAGCGGCCGCCGCGGGAGTCACTCGTTGCGCCCGGCGGCGGCGACAGCGGCGCGCGCGCGGCGGCGGCGG
>CAJWWA010000035.1 GCA_913048495.1 uncultured Halieaceae bacterium | reverse complement strand
ATCGCAAATACGCCGTCGCCGAGTATCTCGCCGAGAAAATCTGGCAGCCGGCGGGCATGGCGACGGATGCCACCTGGTGGCTCGCCTCCCCCGGCGGGCTGGAGATCGGCGGCAGCGGGCTGTCTGCCACGCTCCGGGACTACGCGCGTTTCGGCCAGTTCATGCTCGAGGGCGCGGTGGTGGCGGGCGAGCCGACGCTCCCCGATGGCTGGATCGAGCAGGCGACCCGGCCTCAGCGCATCGGCGGCGAGACGGTGGAGTACGGCTACATGTGGTGGCCCCTCGACGAGGGCGCTTACGCCGCCATCGGCATCTTCGGGCAGTTCGTCTACGTGCACCCGGCGGATCGGCTGGTGGTGGCGCTGTGGAGCGCCCAGCCGAAGCCCGAGGGTGCGGATGCCATCGACGAGTACGAGTTTTTCAACGCCCTCGCCGCCGCCCTGCGCTGACCGGGCCGGCCCCCGGAACCTTGACAGACCTCAAGGCCGGGTGCGCCTGCCCCCGCTAGCATGAGGGGGCTCTCAGCCGGCACGGGGTTCCCTTGCGCGACAACCTGCTCGCCTTCCTGAAGATCACCCTGGGCAGCCTCCGGGACCTGGCGCCGGTGGTGCTGCTGGTACTGGTGTTCCAGCTGCTGGTGCTGGGACAGCCGCTGCCGAACGCGCTGGAGCTCGGCCTCGGCCTGGCCTTCGTGGTCCTCGGGCTGACCTTTTTTATCTTCGGCCTTGAACTCGGCCTGTTCCCCATCGGCGAGTCCATGGCCTACGCGTTTGCACGCAAGGGCTCGGTGCTCTGGCTGTTGCTGTTCGCCTTCGCCCTGGGCTTCGGCACCACCATTGCCGAACCGGCGCTGATCGCCGTCGCCGGCGAGGCGGCGGCCATTGCGGCGGACGGGCGCATGATCGAGGACAGCGAGCGCGCGATGGCACGCTACGCCCTCGGCCTGCGTCTCACCGTCGCCGTGTCCGTCGGCATCGCGATCATCATCGGGGTGCTGCGCATCCTGCGCGGCTGGCCGATCCACCTCATGATCGCCGGCGGCTACGTACTCGTGGTCTGCATGACCGCCATCGCGCCGAAGGAGATCATCGGCATCGCCTACGACAGCGGCGGTGTCACCACCTCGACGATTACCGTGCCCCTGGTCACCGCCCTGGGCGTGGGCCTGGCGTCGGCTATCCGCGGCCGCAACCCGATGATCGACGGTTTCGGCCTCATCGCCTTCGCGTCGCTGACGCCGATGATCTTCGTCATGGGCTACGGGATGCTCTACGCATGAACGTCGGCGGGCTGCTTGCGGAGTTCCTGGCGACCACGGTCGGCACCATCCGCGACCTCCTGCCCATTGCCGCGATACTGCTCGGCTTCCAGTTCCTGGTCATCCGCGAGCCGCCGCCGCACCTGCGCCGTATCGTCATCGGCTTTCTCTACGTGCTGATCGGCCTTTCCCTGTTCCTGCTCGGCCTCGAGAAAGCCCTGTTCCCGCTCGGCCGCGTCATGGCCGAACAGCTCACCGCCCCGGCGTTCATCGCCGGCCCCGGGGCCGTGGCGGGCATGCTGGGCTGGGAAGACTACGGCTGGGTGTACCTGTTTGCCTTTGCCGTCGGGTTCAGCACCACTATCGCCGAGCCGTCGCTCATCGCCGTGGCGATCAAGGCAAACGAGGTCTCCGGTGGCGCCATAGGTATCTGGGGGCTGCGCCTTGCCGTCGCCCTTGGGGTGGCCGTGGGCATCACCCTCGGTACCTTCCGCATCATCGTCGGCGCGCCCATCCACTGGTTCATCATCACCGGCTACGTGGTGGTGGTCGTGCAGACCTTCTTTGCGCCCCGGCTCATCGTGCCGCTGGCTTACGATTCCGGCGGCGTGACCACGTCGACGGTGACTGTCCCGCTGGTGGCGGCCCTGGGCCTCGGGCTCGCCGAGACCGTGCCCGGGCGCAGCCCTTTGCTCGACGGCTTCGGCCTCATCGCTTTCGCCAGCCTGTTTCCCATGATGACGGTCATGGCCTATGCGCAGCTCTCCGAGCTGCGGGCCCGGCGCCGCGACCGACTACCCGAGGAGGTAAACTAGCACCATGCACTTCAAGCTGATCATGGCCTTCGTGGAGGACGCGCGCACCGACGATGTCCTCGATGCCGCCCGCGCGGCGGGCGCCACCGGCGCGACGGTCATCAACAACGCACGCGGGGAGGGGCTTCAGCAGAAGAAGACCTTCCTCGGCCTGTCCCTGGAAACCCAGCGGGACGTGCTCCTGTTTCTCGTCGAGGAACATCTTGCCCGGCACATCCTCGAGGAGATCGCCCGGGTCGGCGACTTCGACAACAGCCCCGGTACCGGCATCGCCGTGCAGATCGATGTCGAGGACGCCGTGGGCATCTCCCACCAGCTTTCCGTGCTCGCCGACCGCATCGAGGAGGACCTATGATCGACGGCAAGATCGTTCGCGTACGCGACGTGATGCAGGACAACTTCGTCTGCCTCGAGGGCCTGGCGACCGTGCAGGAGGCCATCGATACCATGGTGCGCGAGAACGCCGATACGGTGTTCATCCACCGCCGCAATGCAGACGACGAGCCCGGCATCGTGGTCCTCGCCGATATCGCCGACCAGGTACTGGCCCGGGACCGCGCCCCGGACCGGGTCAATCTCTACGAGATCATGACCAAGCCGGTGATCGGCGTGGACCCGGCGATGAACATCCGCTACTGCGCCCGGCTGTTCTCCCGTTTCGGCCTGTCTACGGCGCCGGTGGTCGAGAACAGGGACATCGTCGGCGTGGTCACCTATCGCGAGATGGTGCTGAAGGGCCTGCTCTCGCGCTGACCGCCCCGCCTACTCGGGCAGCCGCTTGTCCACGCCGGGGGCGATCGGCGCGCCCGAGTCGCGTTCGCGCACGGCCTCCTTGAAGCCCACGGCCTGGGCGCGCTCGCGGAACCACAGCCCCTCCGGGGAGTGGCGCGCGATGCCGTCGAAGAAGTTGGCGAAGCGCTGCGTGTTCAAAAGCCCCATGGCCTCGTAGGCCTGGTTCACCGCCAGCTTGCTCATCATGAGCTGGTTCTTGGGCACGCCCTTGATCCGGTCGCAGAGCCGGGCCACCGTCGCATCGAGTTCCGCTGCGGGCACCGCCTCGTGCACGAGGCCGATGCGGGCCGCCTCGCTGCCGCTGATCAGGTCGCCGGTGAAGAGCATGCGCTTGGCCTGTTCGATGCCGAGGCGGTAGACCCACATCATGGTGGTGGGGATACCCCAGACCCGCGCCGGCGGGTAACCGATGCGGGCGTCCTCCGCCATCACGATCAGGTCGCAGCAGAGCGCGATGTCGCTGCCGCCGGCGGCCGCGGCGCCGTGGATCTTGCAGATCGTCGGCTTTTTCGCCCGCCACAGGGCCATGAAGTCGTCCGTGTTCCCTGCCATCAGCGCGTAATCGACGGTCGGATCCCAGGGCATTGCCTGGGAGCCCGGTACCTCGCCCTCTGCCTCGGCGTAGCGCTCGAGGTCATAGCCGCCACAGAAGCCCTTGCCGGCGCCGCAAAGAACGATGACGTGGACCTCCGGGTCCGCATCTGCCTGCTCGACGGCGGCGCGGAGCTCGCGAGGCAGCGCATCGTTGATGGCGTTGAGCTTGCCGGGCCGGTCCAGGGTGATGGTGGCTACGCGGTCGTCGACCGCGTAGCGCAGGGTGGTGAAAGTCATGGGGCGTCTCGCGGTTGCCGGGTCGGCGCCCATTGTGGCTGCGGGGGCGGCGGGGGTACAGGCCCGCCGCGCAGGCGCTTGGTCAGGGAGGTGGCGCGTGCTGCAGGAAAAGGACCCGCGCCGGCTGCCGCGTGCCCATGGTGTCGCGGATGAGCGCGTGCAGCTCCCGCTCCAGGGCCGGGTCGGCCGGGCCGGTGACGCCGAGCAGTATCTCGATGCCGAAGCCGTGCTCGATCGCCGATTCGCTCATGGCGAGGATCGTGACCCCCGGCGACCGGGCGACCCGTTCGAGCACGGCGGTCCGCAGCGAGGCGGGCAGCGGCTTGCTGTAGGGGCGGCTGACGCCATCGTTGATCTGCAGCTGGAGGTTACTGACGAGATAGGCGCTGACCGGCAGCAGGGCCATGGCCAGCCCGCCCACGGTGAGACGGACCCAGCGCGGCGCGCGGCTGCCGCCGAGGGACACGTCGAGGCCGAAGAGCCGGAAGACCAGGGCGGCGCCGAGAATGATGGCGAGAAGGTTGGTGACGAACAGCAGCGCGGCGCCCGTGGCCACGGGGAACTCCAGCTTCACGGCGGCGATGCCGGCCGCCGCCAGCGGCGGTACCAGGGCCACGGCCACGGCGACACCCACGAGGGTGCCGGCAAGCCCCGGCCGGGCCAGCGCATAGGCAGCGGCCATGCCCGAGGCGAAGGCGATGCCGAGGTCGAACAGGTTCGGGCTGCCGCGGGCGACGACCTCGGCCGAGAGGTCATCCCAGGGGCTCAGGAACCCGACCAGGGAGGCGGCGATGAATGCGCCGCCGATGCCTGCCGCCATCGCCTTGCAGGAGGCGCGGAACTGCTGGCTGTTGCCCTGGATGAGGGCGAGACCGCAGGCGAGCATCGGCGTCATCAGCGGCGCCACCAGCATGCCGCCGATGACCACGGCGGTGGAGTTCTGGATCAGGCCGAGGGCCGCGATCAGTGCGGACAGCATGAGCATGACCACGAAGTCCACGGACAGGCTGCCGTCGCGCTCGAGGCGGCTGCTGAGCGCCCGCCGCGCCTCCCGGTCGAGCTTCGGGACATGCCGGTGGAAGCGCTCCCTAAGCCGCGACAGCGTACCCGGACCGGCGAGGTGGTCGGCGCGGGTGACACCGATGGCGAAGTCCTGTTCCGGCCTTTCCTTGCGCAACCGGTTCAGGTGGCCGAGGCGGCGGGTGACCCGCGCATCCTCGTCCGCGTCGACGAGGACCAGGTCGCCGGCGCCGACCTCCGCGGCGATGACCGCGTCCATCGTCTCGGGCACCGGCAGTTCCCGCAGCGCCTCCGCCCTCGCCTTGCCGATCCCCTCGCGCACCTTTCTGAAGGCCCGCCGGGAGCGCCCCGCGGCATCCGGGTCCGGGATGACCAGGAGCGGACGTTCGCGGTCCGCGAGGGCGCGGAGGGCGAAGCGCATGCCGTGGATGCCGCCGCCCCTGACCTGCGCGAAGAGCACCCTGGCGGGCCGGTCGCGCAGCTGGCCGACATCCAGCAGCAGCACATCCACCGGCGCGGCGCGGGCCAGCTGCTGGAGCAGGCCCCGCTCCCGGGCGCCGGCGTTGTCGAGCGAGTCATTGAGCACCAGCAGGCCCGTGTCGAGGTCGGCGACGGCGTTGAGGGCGGCACGGCGCAGCCCCGGGCCACGGCAATCGTAGAGTTTTGCGGGCGCGTCGAGGTCGGCCAGGCCCTGCCGCGCCGCGGCCAGCAGCCCGGACTCGCCCTCGCCGGCCTCGGTGCTTTCCTCGAGGCGCGCGACCGGGTCCTGCACGAGGCAGCAGACCACCAGCGGCTGCTTCAGGCGCTGGGCAATGCGGGCGGCCCACGGCAGGGCCGCAAGCGCCGCCTCGGCGTGGACAAGCAGGAGTGTGTTCAAGGCAGCCTTCCCGGGGCCGTGACAACGCCAAGCATAGCGCAGTTCCGACCCCGTGAAGGGACTCCCTTTCCGGGCTAGAGCAGCGGCGCGATCACCAGGCTGACGATGGCCATGACGTTGATGAGAATGTTCATGGACGGACCGGAGGTGTCCTTGAAGGGGTCGCCGACCGTGTCGCCGACGACCGCTGCCGAGTGCGTTTCCGAGCCCTTGCCGCCATGGTTTCCTTTCTCGATGTACTTCTTGGCGTTGTCCCAGGCGCCGCCGGCGTTGGCCATCATCAGCGCGAGCAGCACGCAGCCGAGCAGGGCGCCGCCGAGCATGCCGCCCAGGGACTGGGCGCCGAGGCCGAAGCCGACGATCACCGGGGCGGCCACGGCGATGGCGCCGGGCAGGATCATGCGGCGCAGGGCGGCGGTGGTGGCGATGTCCACGCAGCGCGCCGTGTCCGGCTCCGCGTTGCCCTCGAGGAGCCCGGGGATCTCGTGGAACTGCCGGCGGATCTCCTTGATCATGTCGAACGCCGCGTCGCCCACGGCGGTCATGGTGATGGACGCGATCAGGAAGGGGATGGTGCCGCCGATGAACAGGCCCACGAGGACCTTCGGGTCCGACAGCTCGAGGGCAAAGCCCGGGTGCTTGACGGTCACCGTCTCGACGAAGGCCGCGATGATGGCCATGGCCGCGAGCGCCGCGGCGCCGATGGCGAAGCCCTTGCCGATGGCGGCGGTGGTGTTGCCCACCTCGTCGAGGCCGTCGGTGATCTTGCGGGTCTCCGGGCCCATGCCCGCCATCTCCGCAATGCCGCCGGCGTTGTCGGCCACCGGCCCGTAGGCGTCGATGGCCATGGTAATGCCGACGGTGGCCAGCATGCCTACCGCCGAAATGCCGACCCCGTAGAGCCCCGAGAGCTCCGTCGAGACGTAGATGATGCCGGCCAGGAAGAGGATCGGCAGCACCACCGACTGCATGCCGACGGCGAGGCCTGTGATCATGACCGTCGCCGGCCCGGTACCGCCGGACTCGGCGATCTTCTCAACGGGGCCGCCCCCGGTGTAATACTCGGTGATCAGGCCGATGAATACCCCGCCGACGGCGCCGGCGAGTACAGACCACCAGACCTTGCTGTCGAGGCCCAGGCCGCCGACGACGAACCAGGCGGCGATGACGAAGACGACCGGCGCCAGGATGGTCCCGGTGCGCAGGGCCGCCTCCGGCGCGGCGCTGGAGCGGGCGCGGACGACCAGTATCCCGACCAGTGATGCGAGCAGGCCGATACTGGCCAGCGCCAGCGGCAGGAACATGAGTGCGCCCTGGGTGTCCGCGTCGACGGCCATGGTGGAAGCGATGGCGATGCAGGCGATCATGGAGCCGCAGTAGGACTCGAAGATGTCCGAACCCATGCCCGCAATGTCGCCGACGTTGTCGCCGACGTTATCGGCGATGACGCCCGGGTTGCGCGGGTCATCCTCGGGAATGCCCGCCTCGACCTTGCCGACGAGGTCTGCGCCGACGTCGGCACTCTTGGTGTAGATGCCGCCGCCGACCCGGGAGAACAGCGCGACCACGGAGGCGCCCATGCCGAAGCCGTGGATCGCGTGGGCCGTGTGCGGGTCACCGCCAAAGTAGTAGTAGAGACTGCCGAGGCCGATGAGGCCCAGGGAGGCGACGCAGAGACCCATGATGGAACCGCCGTAGAAGGCGATGGAGAGCGCGAAGCCCTGGCCGTGGTTCTGCGCCGCTACCGCCGTACGCACGTTGGCCTTGGTGGCCGCCCACATTCCCAGGAAACCGGCGGTCGCTGAGGACAGCGCGCCCACGGTGAAGGCGATGGCCGTGTTCACGGAGAGCGGCGAGGCGAGGAGGGCGACCAGCAGCGCGGCGCCGAAGAGCGCGAGCAGCTGGTACTCCCGGCGCATGAACACCATGGCGCCGAGATGGATCTGGTCGCCGATGTGCTTGACGACCCCATCGCCGTGGTTGTGCCGGAGCAGCAGGTGGTAGATGAAGAATGCGACCATCAGGCCGCCGATGCCCAGGAGAGGCGGGTAGATAAAGAACTCGCTCATGCAGGAACCCCCTTGCGGTTGGCGTGCTTGTACTTATTCTTCGAGCAACGATAGCACCCCGCCGCGCAGACGGGGAAGCGGCTGCGCGGCGGCGGGTTCAGAGGGTGGCTTGCAGCGCCGACACCGTCAGCCCGAGCAGGCAGAAGGTCGATAGCAGGAAAAGCCCGAAGCGCAGGGGCACGTAGTTCACGGTGCACTGCACCAGGCTGTGGGCAACGCGCAGTCCGACATAGGCCCAGGCCAGGCGCAGGTCCCAGCCGCCCGCGCTGCCGGTGATCGCCAGGATCGCACAGACCGCGTAGAACGCCGTGGGCTGCTCGAGCAGGTGCGCGTAGTTGTGGGCGATCCAGTTGGCGGAATCGGGAATCACGCCCTCGAGGTCCTGGCCGCGGCGGCCGCCGGGGAGGGGCTTCGAGAGGTCGATGCCGGC
Organism: uncultured Halieaceae bacterium; assembly: GCA_913048495.1. Classification (GTDB taxonomy): domain Bacteria; phylum Pseudomonadota; class Gammaproteobacteria; order Pseudomonadales; family Halieaceae; genus Pseudohaliea. The sequence continues at coordinate 10,573 of CAJWWA010000035.1, read as the reverse complement.
CTGCTTCATGGCCGGGAAGCGGCGCGCGGCCATCCAGAACAGGACGAGGATGGTCCAGGCGACGAGGACCGCGGCGGGGGCGAGAATCGGGCTGCTCATGGTCGGTGTCCGGTTTGCGTGTCCGTGGAGTCTAGGCGCCGGACTGGCACCCGGCAACGTCGCGCGGTGTCAGTCGGCCGCGATCGCCTCCGGTTCGCCGTCGATCGGACGTACACGGGCGGCGGCTCCGGCGGTCTGGCCTTCTGCGACCGGGGCATCGGACTGCTGCCAGAGCAGGCTGCGGACCTTTGCGTAGGGGATCGGGTCCGGCGACAGCAGCAGGACCAGCCGCTCGCCGTCGCTGAAGTAGGGGTCCTCGACCAGGTTCTGCGCCGGTGCCTCGCGCGTCGCCCGACGAGAGCCCTCGACGAAGCCGAAGGCTTTGACGAAGCCCCCGGCAAGGAGGCTCTGCAGCAGGTATTCCCGGGCCTGGTCGACTTCGGGGTCGATGACGTGGGTGGTAAGCGTCGGCGCATCGGGCGTGAGCTTGATGCCGATGTCGCGGCTCACCTGTCCGACCCAGACCTGGCGCCCGTCGTGGCGGAAGGGCGCGAGCCAGAGCCGCATGTGGTTGCGCTCGGCGATGTTGGCTCGGGCGCGCTGCAGGGCGAAGTCCTGCTTGCGGCCGAACGCGAACAGGTCGCTCACCGGCGCCACCGGGTAGGCCGTGTCGGAAAGCGCGGCACCGATCATCCGGCCTACGCTCTTGAAGGTGATGCGGTGGGTAAAGGACCAGCCGGCGCGAGAGAGTGCATTGAGCACGTCCGAAGATCTGCCGATGATCACGATATTGAGCGGGTCGCCGTCCTCGTCCCCGGCCTCGTTGGTGGAACAGCAGGGAAGGGCGGCAAGCCGTTCCCGCAGGGCCTCCCGGGAAAGCTCCGGCAGTGGCTCGTCGCCGTAGATGGTCTCCGGGTGCAGGCGCTCGTAGTCGAAGATGCCGTCGGGCAGTGGCAGGGCGAAGCCGAAGCGCAGCTCGATCACCTCCGCATCCGGCGCGCTTTCGCCTTGCGCCTCGGCGCGCCGGCGCTTCAGCTCGGCGGCATAGGCATCCTCGACCAGGCGGACGTCGACGTAGCGGCCACCCAGGGCCTTGGGGGCAAAAACGAACCCCTCGGTGATGGTCCCGGGCTCAAGCCGCAGCCGCATGGACTCGTCCCGCAGCCGCTGCCGTGCGGCCTCGAAGTCTTCGTCGGGTATCGAGGAGCGGGCCAGGCTCGCGACCTCGCCGGCAGGATAGAAGTCCATGTCGAGCACGCTGCGCAAGAACCAGAGCCGCTGATCGGTCGCATTCTCCACCCGCACCCAGATTGCCTGCAGGTCGTAGGCGCCAAGGTCGATACCGAAATGCGCGCGTGCATGCTCGTCCGTCAGGATGGCGACGGAAACGGTAGCGCCCTGCGAGCTCTTGGTCTGCACTTCGCGGAAATCGTCGGGAATGGTTAGCGGGTCATAATCCCAGCTCGCGCAGCCGCCGAGGACCAGCAGGCCCGCGAGCACCAGCGTGCGAAGTAGCCATCGCCTGGCGTTCATGATCCTGTCCCCTCCTGGCTCACCGGGTTTTCCAGATCCGCAATCACGTAGTCAATGATAGCGCGCCAGAGCCGTGTCCGCGGGTAGCCGTTGCGCACCAGCAGGCTGCCGAGGGGGATGTCCTCGACCTGCACCGGTACGGCCACGGCCCAGTGGTCCGCGTTGGCGTAGCCCAGGAGCGTGCTTCCGGGCAGCAGCTGGTCCCAGTGCAGGAGCGCGCCGTCATTCAGCGGATGCACCGCGCCCAGCACCTTGTAGCTCGAGCGCAACGCCGGTGACACCCGGTCCGGGCCCGGGGCCGTCACGATGGCGTAGGCGGGTACCGGCAGGGGCAGGTGGTCCTGCAGCCAGGCGTGCCGGTGCACCGGGCGCAGGCTTTCCATGGCCCGCCGGTCACCCTGGCCGCAGTCGCCGTAGGGGCTGAAGCGTAGCAGGGCCGTGGTCGAGTCGGCGGCGTTCTCCGCCACCGGGGAGCCACCGACGCTGCCCGCCACGGTGACCAGGGCCGCGGTGCGTGCAGCCAGCTCGGGGTGGCGCTGGAGGGCGACCATCAGGTCCACCGCCCCCTTCGAATAGCCCACTAGGATCAGCTGCTGCTCCGGCGCGAGGCTGTCCTCGAGCTGCGCCGCGACGATGTCCGCATTGCGCTCGCTGCTCGAAAGCCCCTCGACCTCCAGCAGGGTTGTCGCGTAGCCCGCCTCAGCGAGCGCGGTTGTCGGCAGCTCGCGTTCGTCGATGAGGTCGCGCACGCAGTCCCAGCCGATGCCAAGAGCGAGGGCGACGCGGTAGCGGTCGCGGGGCAGGTTCGCCGGTTCGATGTGGCGCGTGGCCTCGCCCTCGTCGCGGAAATGGCGCAGGGCGAGGCGGCAGGCCTCGTCGGGTATCTCCTCGCTGCCGCCCGGCTCGCGGCAGAACAGGGCGCGGAAGTTGGCGCGCTCGTCGCGCACGCCGGTAAAGCTCGCCGGCGCGAGCGCCAGGGGCACGTACTGGCTGCTGTCCACCGCCGGGGGTAGGGGCGTGCAGGCCGCGACGAGCGCCACGAGCGCTGCGCCGGCCAGGCTGTACACCCGGGGAAGACCGCCCTTCACGCGGCGCGGCTCTCCGGTAGCCCGTCGAGCAGCGCGGCGGCATCCACCTCGTCGACCTGCGAGGGATTCATCCAGGCCTCGGCATAGCGGTAGTGCAGGCCGCGCTCGATGAACAGCCGGAACAGGTCGGCGTCGATGTGCCGATCCAGGGCCATGAAGCGCATGATGCGCAGGGATTCGGACAGGGTCTTGCCCTTCTTGTAGGGGCGGTCCGGTGCGGTGAGCGCTTCGAGGATGTCGGCGATGGCCATGATCCGCGCCGCCAGGCTCAGCTTCTCCGCCGGCAGGCTGCGCGGGTAGCCGGTGCCGTCGAGCTTCTCGTGATGCCCGCCGGCGATCTCCGGCACGCGGGCGAGTTCTTCCGGCCAGGGCAGCGTTTCCAGCATCTCGATAGTGGAGGAGATGTGCTCATTGATGCGGTAGCGGTCCTCGTCGGTCAGCGTACCGCGGCGGATGGAGAGGTTGTACAGCTCGCCGAGGTCCTGCTCCAGCGCTGGCGGCCGCATGGTGAAGCCGAAGCCGGCGAAGCGCGACTCGACATCCTCGCGCGGTGTGCGGTGCTCCGGCCGGTCCGCGAGGAGTGGCTCCCACTGCGGCGTCTCGTTCGGGTAGTCGGCGAGGCGCAGTGCTTCCTGGGGCGACAGGCCGACGCGATCGTCGAGCGTACGCAGCCAGCTGTGGTCCGCGATGCGGTGCAGGCGTTCGATGGCTTCGTCGCTCATGGCCTCGCCGCCCACGTTGCACTCGGCCACGAAGGCGAAATCCTCCCGGAGCTGGTGCTGTTTCTCCTCCAGCTCGGCGCGCAGCGCCGCCTCCGCACCGGGGCTCTCGCGCAGGGCGCGCAGGTAATCGATCTCCGCATCGCGCAGCAGGACTTCGAAGCGCATGCGCACTTCGTGGATGCGGTTGTACAGCGCCTCGAGCTTGGCGCCCTTGTCGACGATGTGCTCCGGCGTGGTGATCTTGCCGCAGTCGTGCAGCCAGGCGGCGATCCTGAACTCGCGCCACTCCTCTTCTGAGCGCAGGGCGAACGCGTCGAACGGGGCCTCCGTTGCCTCTGTCGCCGCCTCGGCCAGCAGTGCGGCGATGGCCGGTACCCGTTCACAGTGGCCGCCGGTGTGCGGCGACTTCTGGTCAATGGCTGCTGCGATCAGGCGGACGATGGCGTCGTGCAGGTCGCGCTGCTTCTTTTCGTAGTCGCTGATGGCCTCGGCCATGTTCACGAGCGAGCCCGACAGCCAGCCCACTTCGCGGATGACCGTGGGTACGCGCTTCACGCTGGCGTAGTCGCGGTGTCGCACCTTGTCGCTCTGCTCGGCCAGGGCGCGAATCGGCCGCGAGACCAGTCGGGTGGAGACGGAAACCAGCGGCAGTAACAGCAGCGCCGCGGCCAGCGACAGGCCGAGGGTGACCAGGGCCTGGCGGCGGTAGGGAGCCATCACCTCGGCGCGCTGGCCGAGCAGGCCGATGTACTCCTGGGTGCTCTGCGAACTGAAGCTGTCGAGCGGCTGCACCCAGGCGTAGTAATCGGCGCTGCCGACGCGGGTGCGCTGCAGCAGACCGTAGCCGGCCGGATCGCCCGCGAGCGCCACGAGCGTCGGATAGACCTCGGTGTCGTCGCGGATGTTGGCGGCAGAGATCACGCCGCGGAAGCGCCGGTCGCGGGCGCTGCTGGCGACGATCCGGCCCTCCGTGTTGAATATCATCGCCGCGTGCGTCCGGGGGAAGCGGCTGCTGTCAAGCAGCGCATCGAGGCTGGACAGGAGCACGATGGCGCCGGCGACGGCGCCATCCGGGGAACCGACGGTGTAGCTGATGCCCCGTTCCTGCACCATGCTGAGGAGGTAGGGGGCCGTCTTTCTCACCTCGCCGGGTCGCGCCTCCGTGAACCAGGGCCGCAGGTCGGCAAAATACTGGCTCGGGCGGCTCGTCTCGCGCACTACTTGCAGGGTCTCGTCCAGGAAGCGGCGCTGTTCCACCCGTGCCCCGTCGATGTCCGTCACCTGCATTACCACCCACCGCTCGTTGTCGCGGGCGTCCCACGCCGCGCGCACGCCCGCGTCGGCCTCCAGGCTCGAGACCTCCAGGTAGTCGCCGTTCGCGTAGCCGACGAACAGACTGAATATGTCCGCACGGCGCTCAAGTAGCCCGGCCAGCCGGGGCACGATGGGATGCAGGCCGTCCTCCAGCGGTGTAGCGAAGGCGTCCAGCCGGCGCACGGCAATGGCGAGCTGCTCTCCACGGCGCTCGAGGCGGCCCGCGGCCTCGGCGCTGCGCTGGGCAATGGCGGTGAACTCCTCGGCGGCCGCCTGCTCCGCGGCCCGGGTATCGAAGTAATAGTTGATCGCCGTGATCGTCGCCGCCACGAACAGTACGGCGCCGAAGACGAGCGCCGTCAGCAGCGTGCCCAGGCTCAGCCTGGGGGCGTGTATGCGGGGGCGATCCATGCGGTGGGTGCTGTTCCCGGCGGGTTCCTGTCGACACTATAGCGTGCCGGGGTAGCGAAGAAGAGCCTGTCACCGGGCGAAAAAAAACCCGGCGGGGGCCGCCGGGTTTGCAGGGGATGAAGGACGGGGCCGGGGAAGGCCCCGCTGCACGCGTGCCTCAAGCCTCGTCGAGGTCGAAGCGGTCGGCGCGCATGACCTTGACCCACGCGTCGACGAAGTCCTCGATGAACTTCTCGTCGCCGCCGGCCTCGGCATAGACCTCGGCCACTGCGCGCAGCTCGGCGTTGGAGCCGAAGATGAGGTCGACGGGCGTGGCGGTCCACTTGAGCTCGCCGCTGGCGCGGTCGTAGCCCTCGTAGATCCCTTCCATGTCGTCCGACTTCTCCCACTTCGTGTCCATGCTGAGCAGGTTGACGAAGAAATCATTGCTCAGCGCGCCGGGGCGGTCGGTGAAGATGCCGTGCTCGACACCGGCGCTGTTGGCGCCCAGGGCGCGCATGCCGCCGACCAGGACCGTCATCTCGGGGACGCGCAAGCCCAGGAGGTCGGCGCGCTCCACCATCATCTCTGCCGGCGAGAGACGGTTGCCCTCGGCGTAGTAGTTGCGGAAGGCGTCGGCGTAGGGCTCGAGCGGCTCGAAGGACTCGACGTCCGTCATCTCCGCCGTGGCGTCGACGCGCCCGGGCATGAACGGCACCTCGATGTCGTAGCCGGCCTCGCTGGCCGCACGCTCGATGGCCGCTGCGCCGCCGAGGACGATCAGGTCAGCCAGGGACACCTGCTTGCTCTTGAACAGGCCGCTGTTGAAGTCCTCCTGGATCTCCTCCAGCGTCGCCAGTACCTTCGCCAGCTCGTCCGGGTTGTTCACCGGCCAGTCCTTCTGCGGCGCCAGGCGCACCCGGGCGCCGTTGGCACCACCGCGCATGTCGGTGTTGCGGTAGCTGGCCGCCGAGGCCCAGGCCGCGCGCACCAGTTCGCCATTGCTGAGGTCGGTCTCCAGGATTTCCTTCTTGAGCTTGGCGACGTCGCCGTCGTCGATCATCTTGTAGTCCGCCTCGGGGAGCGGATCCTGCCAGAGAAGATCGGCATCGGGCACCTCGGAACCGACGTAGCGGGCCTTGGGACCCATGTCGCGGTGCGTCAGCTTGAACCACGCCTTGGCGAAGGCGAGCTCGAACTCTTCCGGGTTGTCCAGGAAGCGCTTGGAGATCTCGCGGTAGACCGGATCCTCCTTCAGCGACAGGTCGGTCGTGAGCATGATCGGCGTGGACTTTTCAGCGCCCTCGACAACCGGCGCGACCGTATCCTTGGTGGCACCTTCCTTGGCAATCCACTGCGTGGCGCCGCCAGGGCTCTTGACCTTCTCGTACTCGTAGGCGAACAGGTTCTGCAGGTACAGCATGGTCCACTGCGTCGGTGCAGCGGTCCACGCACCCTCCAGCCCGCTGGTGATGGTGTCTTCGGCGTTGCCCTTGCCGCAGCTGTTCTTCCAGCCAAGGCCCTGCTGCTCGACCGGCGCGGCGGCGGGGTCCGGGCCGACACACTCGGACGCCTTGCCGGCACCGTGCACCTTGCCGAAGGTATGGCCGCCGGCGATCAGGGCGACGGTTTCCTCGTCGTTCATGGCCATGCGGCCGAAGCTCTGGCGGATCTGCTTGGCGGCGGCGACCGGATCGGAATTGCCGCCGGGGCCTTCCGGATTGACGTAGATGAGGCCCATGACCGTGGCGCCGAGGCCCGGCTGCAGGTTCATGTTCTCATCGTGACGGTCACTGGCGAGCAGCTCTTCCTCCGGGCCCCAGTAGACGATATCCGGCTCCCAGTCGTCCTCGCGGCCGCCGGCGAAACCGAAGGTCTTGAAGCCCATGTCCTCCATGGCGACCGTGCCGGCGAGCACCAGCAGGTCCGCCCAGGAGACGTTGCGGCCGTACTTCTGCTTGACCGGCCAGAGCAGGCGACGGGCCTTGTCGAGGTTGGCGTTGTCGGGCCAGCTGGCGAGCGGCTCGAAGCGCTGCTGGCCACCGCCGGCGCCGCCGCGGCCATCGGCCGTGCGGTAGGTGCCCGCGGCGTGCCAGGACATGCGGATAAAGAAGGGGCCGTAGTGCCCCCAGTCGGCCGGCCACCAGTCCTGGGAGTCGGTCATGACGTCCCTCAGGTCGGCTTTCAGTTGCTCGAAGTCCACCTGGGCGAAGGCCTCGGCATAGTCGAAATCGTCGCCATAGGGGTTCGACTCGATCGCGTGGTCACGGAGCGGCTGCAGGTTGAGCTGGTCCGGCCACCAGAAGCTGTTCGGCTTCGGTTTGCCGGCCAGCATGCCGGCTTCGGCGTTGTGCATGTCCGCCCCTGCGGATGCGGACATGAGGGCCGCGAGGATCGCGGCGGGCAGTGTCTTCTTTACCATGGATGTTGCCTCCCGGTTCATGAGGTCTTGCGGTTTCAACGTGCAAGAGATAAGCAAGTACTTGCTTGCACCGTCTCTCCCGTAACCCGGCTCTCGCCCCCGGCGCGATACACCCGGGGGCTCGAGGCCGACTTCACGCTGGCCACGAGATGACTTAAGGGTAGGTCGATCAATAACCGGTTTTCCATCGGTTTTTTTCGATGATGGTGAGCAGGAATTCCGATCAAGCCCCTGGTCGCTGTGGGGACTCTCGCTGCGCGAAGGCGCGCCGGAGCCAGTAGAGCACGGCGTAGAGAAACACCAGCGGCAGCAGCACGGTCTTCAGCAGCAGTGCGGCCAGCAGCGTGATCAGGTTGCTCGCAAAGGCATCCACCCGCTCGCCCAGCGCGGCCAGCTGGGGCCGCAGCTCTCCCACGCCGCGCAGCCGGTCGCCGAAGCCGCTTTCCTCACCGCCTGCGTCCCCTTCGAGGGAAACGCCGGCGCGGCGGCCCACCTGCTCGAGCTCCCCGCGGAAGTCCTGCATCTGCGCATGACGCGCCCGCTCCTCGCCGGCGAGGAAGAGCTGGTCGGTCCAGCCCGCCGCCAGCATCGCCAGCACCAGGGCCAGCCTGGCGGCGGCGAGCACGGTGAAGGCGAGGAGCAGGCCCCGGCGCAGCGCGGCCGGGCCGGCTGCGCTGGCCGCCGCAGCGGCGACGCCGACGACGGTCAGCAGGGCATTGAACAGCCGGTCCGTGACCAGCGTGAGCAGCACCTTCTGCAGGGCCAGGGACCCCAGGGCCACCATCATCATGGCGGAGAAGCGCTCGACCAGGTCGTTCACCGGGTCCAGGAATTCACCGACGGCGAAGGACAGCATGGGAATGCTGAACTCCGTGCCCTGCAGCACGGAGACCAGCCCGTTGATCGCCCGCGCAGTGGCATAGACGGCGCCGGCGCCGAGCAGTGCGGCATCGAGGTAGGCTTCCGAGGGCCGGTCGAGCACGCCGCTCCAGGCCAGGGCGAGGACAACGGAGACGGCCGCTGCGACGGGCAGTGCGCGGTGAATGGTGCGCGGCGAAGGCGTGTCAGTCATGGGCGGCGGGGTGGTTCTCGCGGGCGCGGATTCTGCCCCGAGTATGACGCCTCACCGCGTTGGAGGCACGCGCCTCAGTGCTGCCGGGTGACAGGCTCCGTGGTGCTGCCGCGGGCCCGGCGCTCCGGCGTGCCACCGTAGCTGCCGAAGACGAAATCCCAGAGCGGCGAGCTGAGCCCGTACCGGCTGGTTGCGCAGCGGTAATGGTGGGCCTTGTGGAAGCGGCGCAGGAAGCGTCCTGCCGCCGTTCGCGGCCGACCGTGGTGCGTGTAGTAGTGCACCCAGTCGTAGCAGAGATAGCCGAAGAACGTACCGGCCAGCAGCGGCTCCCAGTGCCCGGGGAAGAGCAGCACCACCAGGCCGGCCAGTGCGGAGGCAATAGGCACAGCGAGGATCGGCGGCGCCACCAGGCGCCGAGGGTCCTCGGGGAACTCGTGGTGGTAGCCGTGCAGGCCGAACTGGATAGCGCGCAGCGCGCCATGGCGGGCCGGCGGCAGGTGGAAAAGCCAGCGGTGCAGCCAGTATTCGGCGAAGGTCCAGCCGAGCATGCCGGCAAGGAACAGCCCGGTCACCGTGGCGGCCGTCCGCTCTTCCACGACAAGGGCCCGGTAGAGGCAGAACGCCGCCAGCGGCAGCGCCCAGAGACCCGGGAGCGACCAGTGGGCGCTGGTGAGCCATCGCTCGAGGAACCCGTTTTCAAGCACGCGTATACCGTCCCGGCGCGCCAGGTTCTCCGCTGCCTGGCGGTCGGCGATGCCCCGCCAGTTGGCCAGGGCCTCATCGTAGGCCGCGGTGGTGCGGAAAAGCCCCATGGGTGGTGGTCAGCCGCTCAGGCGGCGGCCGGGAGTGCAGCGATCACCTGCTCGAGCTTGGGCGCCTTGCGCAGCACCAGCGGTGCGTCCTTGCGCACGTGGTTGGCGTCCATCTCGCGGCGGATCATCTCCTCGGTGACCGTGCCGTCGGCGACGCACTCGCGGAGCAGCGCGAAGAACAGGTCTTCCTGGTTCTTGTCCGGGTGAGCCCGGTAGTGTCCGAGGAGCGCATAGTCACCGAACAGCTTGCGGCGCAGGAACATGAGCCAGCCGAGCGGTGGAAAGGCGTCGAACTTGTCCGCGGGGACGAAGTCGATGGGCAGGCCGGCTTTCCAGGGCTGGGTCCAGCGCCGCGTTGTGTGCAGCAGGCGGGTCTCGCGGTTGAGCACGTCGAGATCGTTCCAGCTGTTCTCGAGAAGACCGACACTGGCGCGGTCCTCGTACATGAGCGTGATCCACTGCTTGTAATCGCGCTCGCCGGTGAACAGTTCGTTGAACTGCTCCTCGGCGCGCCAGTGGGTCAGCTTCGCGCAGTCCAGCAGCATCACGCTGGAGGCCAGCGGGCCATTGATGTCCGGGTTCTTCTTGTTGCGCGGCCGGCAGAGGATGGCCTTGCCGCCCATGTCCCGGGAGAGCAGCTCCCAGACGTCGCCGACGGCGAACACGTCCGGGTCGATGACGACGGCGCGGCCGCGGTAACCCATGAGCTCCGGCGGCATGAAGCGCAGCGGCGTGAAGGACTGCAGGTCGTTCATGCGCCACTTCCGCCAGACGCCGTTGCGCAGGAAGGGCTGGTCTTCCCGGGCGCGGAGGAAGGGGTGGTCCCGGGTCTCGATAAAGCGCACGTCGAACTTGTCGTTGTGCTTCGAGAAATAGCGCAGCGACTTGGCGCCGACGTGGGCACCGAGAATCTGCTTGTGATTCACGTGGATGAAAACGCAGGGCTTCGGTTCGGCCTGCGTTGCCGGGCTGGTGGTCGTATGACTCATGGCGTTGGAGCTCCGTGGGTTGTCTGCGACCGGCGGCTCAATGGCCGATGCCGAGCACGCGCTTGCCGAAGTGGGTGCCGAAGCGATTGACCTTCTGGCTCAGCTGGGCGAGCTTGCTCGAGGACAGGAAGTTGTACTGCAGCATGCGCCGCTCGCCGACGAAGGGCTTGTGGCCGTGCCAGGAGTGGTCCG
>CAJWWA010000034.1 GCA_913048495.1 uncultured Halieaceae bacterium | reverse complement strand
AGCCCAACCGCAACCTGTTGCTGTGGCGCGACAAGACCGTCGACGGCCTGAAAACCGGTCATACCGAAGAGGCTGGCTACTGCCTGGTGGCCTCTGCGGTGCGTGACAACATGCGTCTGATCTCGGTGGTGATGGGCACCACGAGCGAGGCGGCCCGGGCCGCAGAGGACCTCGCCATCAACCTCGGCCTCGACCCGGTGGCGGGCGACAGCGGCCGCGAGCGCCTCCTGTCCCTGCAGCCGGCGGGCACCGGCTCCCCCCGCGCCCGCGCCCGACAGGGGCGCGCCGCCGCCAAGGCCGACGCCATCGCGGACCCGGCCCGCCGGCGGGACTGGGAGACGCGCCTGGCGGTCAAAACGCTGCGCCGGGACCCGGCGGTGGCGAGCGCGGCGCCGAACTATATCCGCGAACCGCTGGCCCTGCCCAACGACGAGTTCCTCGACCTGCAGTGGCATTTCACCCAGCTGCGGTTGCCCACCGCCTGGGACAACACGACCGGTGATCCGGGCGTCGTGGTGGCGGTGGTCGATACCGGCATCCTCTCCGGCCACCCGGATCTCGCCGGCCAGCTCGTCGACGGCTACGACTTCATCCGCGACCCGGATGTCGCCGCGGACGGCGACGGCATCGACCCGGACCCGGAAGAGACCGCGAACCCCACGGAGCCCGAGCCGGTCGCCTTCCACGGCACCCACGTGGCCGGCACCGTCGCGGCGCGCGGCAACAACGGCATCGGCGTCGCCGGCGTCGCCTACAGCAGCCGCCTCATGCCCCTGCGCGCCCTCGGCGCGACCTCGGGCACCAGCTACGATGTCGCCCAGGCCGTGCGCTACGCGGCCGGCCTGCCCAACGATTCGGGTCAGCTGCCCGCGCGGCCGGCAGACATCATCAACCTGAGCCTCGGCGGCGAGGGCTTCAGCCAGGTGGCCCAGGACCTCTACCAGGAGGTGCGCGACGCCGGCATCCTGCTGGTGGCGTCCGCCGGCAACGAGGGTACCGACACGCCGAGCTACCCGGCCGCCTACGACGGCGTCATCGCCGTCGCCGCGGTGGACGCCCAGCGCGAGGCGGCCGGCTACAGCAACTTCGGGCCCCACATCGACATCGCCGCGCCCGGGGGCGACACCAGCGCGGACCTCACCGGCGACGGCTTTCCCGACGGCGTCCTCAGTACCGGGCGCGGCGGCGAGGACTTCGCGTACACCTTCCTGCAGGGAACCTCCATGGCCGCCCCGCACGTCAGCGGCATGCTCGCGCTCATGAAGAGCATCAACCCGGACCTGTCGCCGGCGGACATCGACCGGCTGCTGCAGGACGGCGAGCTGACCTCGGAACTGGGCGCCGGCGGCCGCGACGACCGTTTCGGCTACGGCCTCGCCAATGCCTCGCGGGCAGTCAATGCCGCCCTGCGCAGCACCGGCGTGGCCGTGGAGGAGCCGCGGGAAGTCAGCGCCAGCGCGCGCACCCTGAACTTCGGCAGCATCCTCGACAGCCTGCAGGTGGACATCGCCGGCAGCGGCGGCGCCGTGGTCACCGGGGTCGGCAGCGATGCGCCCTGGCTGAGTGCGAGCCCGGAGGCGACGGACGCCGACGGCCTCGGCCGCTACCGGGTCACCGTGGACCGAGCCGGCCTCGACGCGGGCGTCTACTCGGCCCGGCTGCGGGTGGAATCGAACGCCAACCCGCTGCTCATCGATGTCATCGCCTCCGTGGCCGGCGCCACCCGGGCGGACCTCGGCACCGTCTATATCCTGCTCTACGAGCCCGCCATCGACACCGTGGTCGCGCAGACCTCGACCCGCCTCGCCGACGGCGACTACGACTTTGCGATCCCCGATGTCGCGGCCGGTGTCTACCAGCTCTTCGCCGGCACGGACTTCGACAACGACCTGCTCATCTGCGACCCCGGCGAGGCCTGCGGCGCCTTCCTCACCGTCGACCAGCCCGTGTCCATCGAGGCCGACGGCGACCGCGATGATCTCGTCTTTCCCATCGAGTACCAGGTCACCATCCCCTCCGTGAACGCCTCGGCGAATGCCACCGTAACCACCTGGAGCGACGGCCCGGGCGACGACGGCCTGCCGCGGAAACAGCCCTGACAACAGTACTGAAGAGGAACCACGCCATGTCGACCCAGCCGCTGCGACGCACGCTGCTCCTGCCCCTGTGCTTCCTCGCGCTCGCCGCCTGCGGCGCGGACGCGCCCGACGACCCCGGCCCGCCGCAGCCGGCGCCGCCGGCTGAAGCCGCGGCCGCAGAGACGCCGGCGGCGGCGGACGCGGCCACGGAGACAGCCGCCGGGGCCGGGGTCGCCCTCGACGACGGCGCCCTGGCCTTCACGCGGCCGTGGACCGGCGACCTCGACGGCATGGAGGAGCGCCGCGTCATCCGGGTACTCACGGTGTACGGCCCGGGCCGCTTCTATCTAGATGAGGGGCGCGGGGCCGGCCTCGTGGCGGAGCTGGTGAAACGCTTCGAGGACCACGTCAACGAGGAACTCGAGCGCGGCCACCTGCGGGTGAACACCGTGATCATTCCCGTCGCCCGGAACCAGCTCGTGCCCGCCCTCCTCGCCGGTCGCGGCGATATCATCGCCGCCGGGCTCACCATTACCCCCGAGCGCGCCGGGGAGGTGGACTTCAGCATCCCCACGAGCAAACCGCTCAACGAGATCCTCGTCACCGGCCCCGGCGCGCCGCCGATCGAGCGCATCGAGGATCTTTCCGGGGAGACCGTCTACCTGCGCCTCACCAGCAGCTACGCGGAGAGCGTGCGGCAGCTGAACGAGCGCCTCGAGAGCGACGGCAAGGCGCCGGTCACCATCGAGCCGATGCCCGAGAGCCTCGAGGACGACGACCTCATCGAGATGGTCAACGCCGGCCTGCTGCCCTGGGCCATCGTCGACGAGTACAAGGTCCAGGCCTGGGAGGGTGTCTTCACCGACCTCACGCCGCGGCCCGATATCACCTTCCGCGAGGCCGGCCGCCTGGCCTGGGCCATGCGCAAGAACAGCCCGAAGCTCAAGCAGAGCGTGGACGCCTTCCTGCGCGAGAACCGGGAGGGAACGCTGATCGGCAACGTGCTGCGCAACCGCTATGTTCGCGACTTCGACTGGGCCGCCAATGCGCTAGGCGAGGACGATTACGCCCGCTTCGAGGCCCTCGAGGACATCTTCCGGCGCTATGGCGAGCGCTACGGCATCGAGTACCTCATGGCCGCGGCGCAGGGCTACCAGGAGTCGCGGCTCGACCAGAGCGTGCGCTCGCACGCCGGCGCCGTGGGCATCATGCAGCTGCTGCCCTCCACGGCCGCTGACCCGAACGTCGGTATCCCGGACATCGAGGACAAGGAGAGCAACATCCACGCCGGCATCAAGTACATGGACTTCCTCCGCAGCCGCTACTTCGATGACCCGGCGATCAGCGACCTCGACCAGCTGCTGCTGTCGCTGGCCGCCTACAACGCCGGGCCGGCCCGGGTACGCAGCCTGCGCCGGGCCGCGGAGGCCGAGGGCTATGACCCGAACGTGTGGTTTGACAACGTCGAGGTGATTGCCGCCCGCGAGATCGGCCGCGAGACCGTGCAGTACGTCACCAACATCTACCGCTACTACCTGACCTACCGGATGGTCGCGAGCAATGTCCTCAAGCGCCGCGCGGCACGGGAGAGCGCCGGCCTGCAGTGAGCGCATGGAAGAGCGCGCCGCCGACTGCACCGGCGGCGCCCTGCGCCAGCAGCCCGGCGAGGCTGCGCGTGGCGGCGATCCCGGTCACCCCGAGGACCGCCTTCATGATGAGATGCAGCGCCAGCACGGCCGCGAAACCGGCGGCCAGGTACCAGGCGGGGCGCGCCGCCGGCGCAAGACGGGCGAGGCCCGCGGCCACCGGCAGCGCCAGCACGAATGCCAGGGCGAGGAGCGGCAGGTAGCTGCCGGCGAGGCCGACCAGGTCCTGGCCGGTCGTCTCGAGGCGCACGGACCAGGGCACCTTCGGACCCAGCGCCACCACTTCCGACAGCACGAACTGCGTCGCGGCGATGCTGCCGATGAGATAGGTCGCGCACAGCGCAACGAGGAAAGCGGCGACGACACGCAGCATGGGCACGAGACTCCGGCAAAAGCGGTCTGGCTATAATGACCGCGTCGCCCTGCCGTGGAAAGCCGCCATGTCCCGCACCCTGCCGCTCTGCCTGGCGGCCCTTCTCCTTGTCACCGCCGCCGCCCGCGGCGAGCCCTACCGGCTCGAGACGGTGGCCGGCGACCTGCACCACCCCTGGTCCGTGGCGCAGCTGCCGGACCGCAGTTTCCTGGTCACGGAACGCCGCGGCCAGCTGCTGCACATCGGTCGCGAGGGCGGGCAGCAGCCCCTCAGCGGCGTGCCCGACACCTACGTGGCCGGGCAGGGCGGCTTCTTCGACGTCATCCTGCACCCGCGCTTCGCCGACAACCGGCTGGTATACCTGAGCTACGCCGCCGGCGGACCCGGTGCCAACGCGACGGCGGTGTTCCGCGGCCGGCTCACGGCTGCGGGTCTTGCCGACGGCGAGGAAATCCTGCGGGTCCAGCCGCTCAAGGCCACGCCGCAGCACTACGGTGGACGGCTGGCCTTCCTGCCGGACGGCACGCTCCTCCTGACCACCGGCGAGGGCTTCGACTACCGCGAGGCCGCCCAGGACCCGGCCAGTGAACTCGGCAAGGTCCTGCGCATCCGCGACGACGGCACGGTACCCGCCGACAACCCGCTGGCAGAAGCCGGTGCACGACGGGTCTGGACCCTGGGCCACCGCAATCCGCAGGGGCTCGTGGTGGACGAAGCCAACGGCACGGTCTGGCTGCACGAGCACGGACCGCGCGGCGGCGACGAGGTGAACCGGCTGCTCCCCGGCGCGAACTACGGCTGGCCCGCGGTGACCCACGGCATCGATTACAGCGGCGCCCGCGTCTCGCCGTACAAGGCTTGGCCGGGTATGGTCGACCCGGAACGGGTCTGGGTGCCGAGTATCGCGCCCTCGGGGCTGGCGCTGTACCGGGGAGACCGCTTCCCTGCCTGGCGCGGCGACCTGTTCGTGGGCGCCCTCGTGGACCGGGAAGTGCGCCGCCTGGACCTGGAGGACGGCGCTATCGTCGGGGAGCAGCGCCTGTTCGGCGAGCTCGAAGAACGGATTCGCGACGTGCGCAGCGCGCCGGACGGATTCCTCTACCTGCTGACCGACAGCGAGGCGGGGCTGCTGGTGCGGGTAAGGCCGGCGGAGGACACCGGCCGCTGACGCCGCGGCTGCGGCCGCGACGTCAGAGTTCCAGGGTCAGCTGGCCGCTGCTTTCCGGGGCGCTGCCGCGCGCTTTTTTGCGGCCGGTGCCTTTTTCTTCGCAGCGGCTTTTTTAGCGGGAGCTTTCTTCCTGGCCGGTGCCTTGCGGACGACCTTCTTCTTGGGTGCGGCTTTCTTTTTCGCTGCGGCCTTCTTCTTGGCCGGCGCCTTCTTCTTAGCCGGTGCTTTCCTGGATGCTGCCTTCTTCGCAGGCGCTTTCTTCTTCTTCGCCGCGTTGCGCGAAGCGCGGGCGCGGGCGGCTTTCTCTACCATCTCTGCCGCGCGCTCTGCCGCTTCGGCCTTGCGCGCCTCGAGCACGAGGTCAGCGCGGATCGGCACCAGCTTCTCGGCGTAGTCGTAAGCGGCGCGCGCCATGCTGGCAATCGTCTCCGTCAGGTCCTGCACCTGCTTGACCAGTTCGTCGACGCGCTTCTGGTTGGCGCTCGTGGCCTTGGAACGCAGCGCCGTACGGGCCTTGCTCAGGCGCGCACTCGCCTGGTCATGCTTCTTGCGCGCCGCGTCGAGATCGCGCTTGACCCTGGCGTGGGCTTTCTCCGTTTCGGCGAGAAGGCGCGCGCGCAGTTTCTCGACGCGCTTGTTGGCCTCTTCCGCCATCCTGGTGGCCTGGGCGAGTTCTTTTTCCAGCATTGGCTGTTTGCTCCCTGTTATCAAAATCGGTACCGCGCTCCCAGTTTAGGAGTAAAGACGGTGCTTGTAACGGGCATTTTTTGATTCACCGCAAGAATACGGGCGTCTGCCGACCGGTCCGTGCGCGGGCGGGCGCCGCGGGCTACACTCTCCTCCTCGGCATCAGGAGGGGCCAGCCATGAGCGAAGACGCACCGGGACGGCGCATACGCGCACCGAAAGCCGTACGCAGGAAGCTGCGTGAAGCGGCGATCGCGAAGGTGCGCCAGGACATGATTCACGCGGGCCGTTCGGAAGCGGATTACAGTGCGGAGGACCTCGAGTACCTCGTCGCCGAGAAGGAAAAGGAGATCTGGTCGGGCCTCGGCTGGAAGGGCTTCGGCATCGCCGCGCTGCTGCTCGGCATCAACATCGGCATCTGACCGTGTCGCTCTTCCGCATCGTCAAGTACTCGTCGCTGCTGTTTTTCTTCCGCCGCTACCGCGGCCGCATCTTCCGCATCGTCGCCGTGCTGCTTTTCGCGCTGGTGACCAACGTGCTCTACCAGGACGTCGCCCACTACCTGCAGCTGCGCCACCCGGGGGCCCTGGTCTGGGCCCTGGCCGGCAAGATCGTGATCGTGTACGGGGCGCTGGCTTTCGTGCTCTGGCAGTTCCGGCCGGTGCCTGACGATGCGGCGCCCGCCGACGCAGGCGCGGCGAAGGCGAGCGGGAAAACGCGCGGCGAGGAGAAAACGCCGGCCGCGCCCGCGGACCGGCTCTCCGCCCTCGCCGATATCGAGCATCACGACCGGCTGCGCACGCGCTACGACGCGGTGCTCGAGGCGCGCCGGAACACGCCCGGCAAACCCGAGCCTAGAAATCCAGGGTAAAGCGCGCACCCCAGGTGCGCGGTGCCTCCAGCGAGGCGGTCGCCCCGTCCGGGTTCGGCGGCAGGTTGCTGCCCCCGGCGGTCGCCGCGATCACCGCCTCGTTCTCGATGTTGCGCACCCACAGGCCCACGCTCCAGCCCTCGCCCGCCGGGTACCAGGTCAGCTGCGCGTTGCTCTTGCGCGCCGCCTGCTGCCGGCCCCCGGGGGTATGTGAGAAATCGGCCCAGAAGCTGCTCTCGTAGCGCGTGCTGAGCGCCGCCCGCAGCCGGCCGCCGGCGACGTCGAAGTCGTGGTGGTAGCGGGCGACCAGGGACCACTCCGGCGCGTACTGGGCGCGGAAGCCGTCGTAGCTCGCGGTGCCGTCGGGCAGGTCGAAGTCCGTGTACTCGGCGTCGATCCACGCGCCCGACAGGCTGAGCGCGCTGCGCGCGGAAGGCGCGAGCGCCAGCTCGAACTGCACGCCCTGCACCTCGGTCTGTTCCACGTTGAAGGTCTGCGTGGCGTTGAGCACCGTGTTGTAGGCCGAGCCAAACAGGCCGTCGTAATCGTAGTAGAACGCCTCGATGCTGCCCGTGGCACCGCCGCCGGCGCTGCTGCCCTTCAGGCCGAGCGCGTAGCTCACGAGCTCGGCCTCGTCGACGGTGTTCGGCTGCGCGGCGGTGCCGGCGTAGGGATTGAAGGTGCCGGGCATGTAGCCGGTCTGCACCGTGCCGTAGGCGACCAGGCCGTTGCCGATATCCCGGCTCAGCGCCAGCTTGAAGTCGAGGTGGTCGTACTCGCCGTCGCCGTCGGCCTCGAAGGGCGCCAGGCCGGTGCCGTCGAAGAAGCGCCCGGCGCCGTCGCGGCGGTCGCTGCTCAGGCGGCCACCGAGCGTCAGGCGCCAGTGCTCGCCCAGCGCCAGCTCCGCCTCGCCGAAGGCCGCGATCCCTTCGATGCGGTTGTCGTCGACGATACTCACGGGCACCGGCAGCCCCGCCGGACCCGGCAGGGCCACGGTGTCGAAGCCGCCGAACATGAAGTAGCCCTCGCTGTCCATGCGATAGGCATAGAGCCCGGCGAGCCAGTCGCCCCAGTCCGCGCTGCCGAGGAGGCGCAGCTCGTGAATCTGCTGCCGGTAGCTGTCGGTCTTGTTCGCCGGGAACGCGCCGAGCCAGTAGTTGCTGGACACGGTGAAGTCCGTGAACGCCGGCAGGTAGCTGAGCGTGAGCGTCGGCGACAGGCGGTAGCTGAATTCGCCCCCCGCGAGGACGTTCTCATAGTCCCGGTACTCCTCCGCCTGCGGCTGACCGAAGGGCAGGAAGGCATTCCAGGGTTCGGGGAAACGGTCGTTCCAGGGGTCTGAGCGCAGGTAGCTGTCGGGCGACAGTTCCCCGCTCTCCGGGTCGACACCTTTCACCACGAGGTTCGGCGGGCTGCCGTCCATGTCGGCGACATTGAGCCAGCCGTAGGCGCTGAAGCGGTCGCCCGGCGTCCAGCTGACCGACAGGCGCCCGGCGAGATTGTCCAGCGCGTCGGCACCGCTGGCGAGGTAGCCGTCCCGCTCCTGGTAGTCGGTGGCCAGGCGCAGGGTCAGGTCGCGGCCGAGGCCGATGTCCCCCGCGGCGCTCAGGCGCCGGCTGTCGTAATTGCCCGCTTCAATCAGCAGGTAGCCCGGGTCACCGTCCGCCGGGCGTGCGAAGCTCGCGTTGACCACGCCGCCGAGCGTACTGCGGCCATAGAGGGTGCCCTGCGGACCGGGCAGCACCTCGAGCTGGGCGAGGTCGAAGAGCGCGGTGCTGTTCGCCTCGCGCGGCACGTAGACGCCGTTCAGGTGCAGGGAGCTCGGCGGGTCCAGCTGCGGGAAATCCAGCGTGGAGCCGATGCCGCGGATGTAGACCTGGGTCGAGGTGTTTTCCTGCTGCAGGCGCATGGCCGGCAGCAGCGCCTGGGCGGCGCGGATGTCGCCGACACCCTCCTCGCGCAGCAGCCCCGCGTCGAACACGGCAACGGTGCCGGGCACCTCGAGACGGGTGGCTTCCCGCTTGCTGACGGTGATGACGACTTCTTCCAGCGGCAGGTTTTCGGCCTGGGGGGCGACGGCGGTGAGCGACGCCACGGCACAGGCGAGGAGACGGCGGTACATCCGTGATCCTCCCGGTCGGTGAGCGAGGGCGCATTAGACCGGAGAGCTTCCCGTGCCGCCTTGCGCTGGGTCAAGGACTGACCGTCTGCAGGGTACCGTCGACCGCCGGGGTCCAGCGTCCCGTCGGCACCGCCCGGCGGCGCACCCCGGGTTCCGGCGCGAGATGAAAGAGGTCGCCGTTGGCGCCGGTCAGCGCCAGGCGCACCCCGGCAGCGCGGGCGGTGGCGGCGTTCGCCGCCAGGTGCGGCGGCTCGCCGTGGACCGGCACCGCCAGCCGCGGCCGCAGCCAGCGGTAGAGGTCCGCGAGCTCGTCGCTGCACGGGTGGCCGGATGCGTGCAGCGGCGGCCCGCGGTCGTCGTCGGCGTGCAGGACCGTAATGCCGCGCTCGCCGAAGCGTTGCCGCAGCCGCGCCACCGCCGCTTCGTTGCCGGGGATGGTGCGCGCGCTGAAGAGCACGCAGTCGCCGGGCTCCAGCGACAGGTCCGGGTGGTCGTCCCGAGCCAGGCGATCCAGCGCGGCCCCCGCCTCGCCCTGGCTGCCGGTGGCGATCGCGAGCACCTCCCGCGGCGGCAGGTAGCCGAGATGGGACGACGGCGCCAGCCGGTCGCCGGCAGCCAGGTAGCCGCAGGCTCGCGCGCAATCGGCCATGGTGCGCAGGGAGCGGCCGAGGAGACCGGCGTAGCGGCCGGCGGCGCGGCCCGCGGCGAGCAGCGTGTGCAGCCGGGCGACGTTGCTGGCAAAGCAGGCCACCACCACGCGGCCCCGCTGGGCCGCGAGGGCAGCCCCGAGGCCCTGAGCCAGTTCGCCCTCGCTCGGGGAGCGGCCCGGCCGCAGCGCATTGGTGGAGTCGCAGACCACCGCATCGAGGCGGCCGTCACCCAGCGCGGCGAAGGGGGCGGCGTCGAAGGCCGGCCCCACCACCGGCGCCGGGTCGATCTTCCAGTCCGCCGTGTGCAGCACGCTGCCCGCCGGGCAGGTGATGTGCAGGGCACAGGTTTCCGGGGTGGAGTGGGTCATCGGCAGCCACTGCACCGTGAACGGCCCGAGCTGGCGGCGGTCTCCCGGCGCCACCACGTTCAGGGGCGCCGGCACCTCGGCCTCCCGGCCCTCGCACTTGCGGCGCAGCACCGCTGCCGTGAACGGCGTCGTGTACAGCGGCGAGCGCAGCAATGGCCACAGCCAGGGCAGCGCGCCAAGGTGATCCTCGTGGGCGTGGGTGGCGACGATGCCGGCGAGGCGAGCGCGGTTGGCCACCGCGAAAGCCGGGTCCGGCATTTCCACCCGCGCCTGCCGCGCGCCCGGGGAGCGCTCGAAGGTCACGCCGCAGTCTACCATCAGCCAGCTGCCGTCGTGGCCGTAAAGGTTCAGGTTCATGCCGATCTCGCCGGTGCCGCCGAGCGGCAGGAACCAGAGGTCGCGGGGCCCCGGGATCACGCGGCGGCCGGCTGGCAGGCGGGGCAGCGGTAGAGGCGCCGGCCGCCGCGCTCGTAGCGCTGCACCTCGCCGCCGCAGCGGTAGCAGGGGTGCCCGTCGCGGCCGAAGACGAAGAACCGGCGCCGCTCGCGCGGCAGCCCCTCGCGCTCGAGGCGGCCCGCGAGGCGCGGCGGCAGCACGATGCCCGCGGTCTCGTAGCTGCGCCGGCTCACCGCCAGCGTCGCCCGCGCGAGGCGCCCGCGCTCCCCGCGGCCGAGGTCGCCGGCGCGGCGAGCGGGGTCGAGGCCCGCGGCAAAGAGAATCTCCGCGCGCAGGTAATTGCCGACCCCGGCGAGGAAGGCCTGGTCGAGGTAGAGGTCAGCCAGCTGCCGGCGGGCGAAGCGCGCCTCCCCCAGCCGCGCGGCAATCACTCGCCAGCTGAGCGCCGGCGAGAGGATGTCGGGGCCGATGCGGGCGAGGAACGGATGCGCTGCCAGTTCCTCCGTGCGCCAGACGCTGATGTCCGAGGCGCTGTAGAGCAGCGCGCTGTGGCTGGCCGTGTGCAGGGCGACGCGCAGAGAGCGGTTGGTCTTCGGCAGCCTGCCGCGGCGCTGCACCCGCCAGACGCCGTAGAGCTGGTTGTGGGAGTAGAGGCTCCAGCCGTGCTCGAAGTGGGTGAGCAGCGCCTTGCCGCGGGTCTCGAGGCCGGTGACCCGGTGGCCGCGCAGCGTCGGCGCGTGGCGCCGGAGCCGCGGCAGACCGAAGCGCACGGCCTCGACGATCTCGCCGGCTAGCACCGCCTCGATGCAGTCGGCGGCGCGGCGTATCTCGGGTCCTTCGGGCATGGGCTGGCTCCGGCAACAGGCGCAGGGGTTACGCAGCACTTTACGCGGCCCCGGCACAGCCGGATGCGCGCTTTACAGGGCGCGGGCGAGGGGCGAGACTGCATTGGTCCTCTCGGTCGGCCAGTTCATGCTAACGATAAGAACGCGCGCCGCCTACGGCGCCGGGGGCGCCGTGTACGCCGTGAAGGAAGCGGCTTACACGATGTTCGTCCTGCTTTTCTACACGCAGGTGCTGGGGCTGAACGGCAGCCTGACCGGCGCGGTGATCGCGATCAGCCTGGTCTGGGACGCCCTGTCGGATCCGCTCACGGGGGTCCTCTCGGACCGGCTCCGCTCCCGCCACGGCCGGCGCCACCCGTTCATGGTGGCGAGCATCCTGCCCATCGGTCTCGGCTTCCTGGGCCTGTTCGCGCCGCCCGCCAGCCTGGCCGGCAGCCAGTGGCCGCTGGCGGGCTGGCTACTGTTCTGGTCCCTCTGGGTGCGCACCTTCGTCACGTTGTTCGCCATCCCCCACCTTGCCCTGTCGGCGGAGATCACCAGCGACTACCACGAGCGCAGCCAGGTCCTCGGCGCACGGCTCGCCACGCTGTTCCTGTTCAGCGTGCTCGTGCCGGCCCTGGCGCTGGCCGTCATCTTCCCGGAGCGCGGCGGTGAGGACGGGCGCTTCGACCTGGCCAACTACCCGCTCTACGGCATCCTCTGTTGCGCTGTGTGCTGGCTCATGGCCGCGGTGACCACGATCGGCACCCGGCGCTACGCGCGCTCCTCCCGGGGCGAGGACCGGCTGCCGCAGCGTACCGCGCGGCTCGCCGACCTGTGGCGGGATCTCGCCAGGACCCTGGGCAACGGCACCTTCCGCCTGGTGCTCGGGCAGGAGATCGCGATCATGACCGCCTATGGCACGGTGGCGACGCTGAACATGCTGGTCTGGACCTACTACTGGGAGTTCAGCGCGGGCGAGGTGTCGCTGATCCTCGCCGTGCCCAGCCTGCTCGCGGTTGCCCTGGTGCTGCTGACCCTGCGCCCGCTGGGGCGCCGCTTCGAGAAGCACCAGCTCATGCAGCTGTCCATCATCGGCCTGATCCTGAACTGCCTGTGGCTTTACCCGCTGCGCATGACCGGCCTGCTGCCGCCCAACGGGACCACGGTGGTCTTCGTGCTCAACTTCCTGTTCATGCTGTGCTTCATGTACTGCTTCCTGCTGCGGGCGATCCAGACCCACTCCATCGTCGCTGACGTCACCGACGAGCACGAGCACGACCACGGCCTCCGCCAGGAGGCGGGGTTCTTCTCCGCGGCCAACCTGGTCAACAAGTTCGCCACGGTCTTCGGCCCGCTCTACGGCGGCATCGTGCTCGACCTGGTCGGGCTGCAGGCGGGCATGCGTCCCGGCAGCGTGCCGGCCCCGGTGCTCGACGGACTCGCCTGGGCGTTCGGCCTGGGGACGCTCCCGGGCTTCGTCATCGCCCTGCTCCTGGTGCTCCGGATCAACCTCGGGCGGGCCCGGGTCGAGGAGATCCAGGCCGCCCTGCGCGCCCGCAGCGCCGGCCCTTAAGCGCCGCACCCTTGCCCCGCCTGCGGCGGTTGGCGACAATCCCCCACCCTTCCCACGGAACCGCCGCGCCATGCCGACGCACACGGACAACATCCGCATTGCCCGCGCCCAGCCGCTGATCACGCCGTGGGTGCTGGGCGAGGAGCTGCCCCTGGACGACGCCGGGGCCGAGACCGTGGCATCCGCCCGCCGCTGCATCGAGGCCATTATGACGGGGGAGGATCCTCGCCTCCTGGTCATCGCCGGGCCCTGCTCCGTACACGACCCGGCCGCGCTCATCGAGTTCGCGGAACGCTTCAGTGCTCATTGCGCCGGGCTCGATGACGCGCTCTTTCCCGTGCTTCGCGTGTACTTCGAGAAGCCGCGCACCGTGGTCGGCTGGAAGGGCCTGATCAACGACCCGGGGCTCGACGGCAGCTTCCACATCAATCGCGGCCTGCGCCTCGCCCGGCGCGCGCTCCTCGACGTGACCGGCCTGGGCCTCGCCGCCGCGACCGAGTTTCTCGACACGACCTTCGGGCAGTACTACACGGACCTGGTGAGCTTCGGCGCCATCGGTGCGCGTACCGTAGAAAGCCAGATCCACCGGGAGCTCGCCTCGGGCCTGTCCATGCCCGTAGGCTTCAAGAACGGCACCACCGGCGACATCGGCGTGGCCATCGACGCCATCCGCAGCGCGGCGCACCCGCACTGGTTCCCGTCGCTGACCAAGGAGGGCACGCCCGCCATCCTCCAGTCCACGGGCAACCCGCACAGCTACCTCATCCTGCGCGGCGGCCGGGACAGCGGCCCCAACTACCGCGCCGAGGCGCTGCGCGGCGCGGCCACGGCGCTGGCCGAGGCCGGGCTGACCCCCTCCCTGATCGTCGACTGCAGCCACGGCAACAGCAACAAGGACCCGGCGCAGCAGGCGCGCGTGGTCGCCGACCTGGCCAACCAGCTCGAGGCCGGCGAGCAGGCGCTGCGCGGGGTCATGCTCGAGAGTCACCTGGTGGGCGGCAACCAGCCGCCGGGGCCGCTGGGCGGCCTGCGCTACGGCCAGAGCGTGACCGACGCCTGCCTGTCCCTGGACGAGACGCTGCCGCTCCTCGACGAGCTGGCCGCCGCGATCCGCCGCAGCCGGCTCGGCTGAGGGCCGCTGCCGGCGGCTACCAGCGATAGCCGAGGCGGAAGCGGTAGGTCTGGTCGAGCTTCTCGACGTTCTCCACGGCGCCGAGGTCGTACTTCCAGATGACTTCGGCGGAGCCCTCGATGTTGAGAATGAGGGGAAAGGACAGGCCCGCGGTGCTGTTGAGGAGCACGTCGCTCTCGTCGGTGAGCCCCCAAAGCCCGGTCTGGTTGAAGTAGAGCCGGGTGTTCTCCCCCAGGTATTCGCTGCTGGCGGTGACTGTCCAGGTCGCGGCGGGGTAGTCGTTGTCCTCGGCGACGAAGAACTCCTCCCAGACATAGGCCACGCCCCCCTCGGCCTCCAGCGTCAGCAGGGAGTCGCTGAACAGCTTGCGCCCGAGATAGGGACCGACGTAGGTCCGAAGCTCCGTATCCGCGAACTCGTCCTGCTCGAAGGACAGGTTCGCGCCCGTGTACCAGGGACTGCCGTTGAGGAAGCGGTCGTACTTGCCGCGGGCGATCCAGTTCTGCGCATTCTTGCGGCCGTTCACCTCGTCGTACTCGCCGATAAGGCTGAGCGAGACGCGATCGTGCAGGCCGGTCCAGGTGCTCTCGGCCTTGTAGTCGAGCTCGCTGTTCTCCGTGTTGCCCTGGGCCAGCGAGAAGCCGGCGCTGGCGAGACCGGTCCAGTGGTAGCCCTCGCCGAGTTCCCAGGGCTCGGGGTTCACCCGCACCAGGTCCGCAAAGCTGTAGCTCTCCGCCGCCTCGCCGTCGAGGACCAGCTGCTCGCCCCGGACCTCGATCGGCGAGGACTCGAGCACCCGCCCGTCGGCAAACTGGAGGCGCATCGGCGTCTCCGTGCGCAGGCTCTCGACCATGGCCTGGGGGATTCTCACGGCGTCTGCAAAGGCGGTGTTCATGATGACCTTGCCGTCATCGGCATCGACGACGGTGCCGAACAGCACCGACCCGTCCTTCAGCTCGACGCGGTCCGGCGCCGCTTTGCCGTCGGGGATAGCGCCGTCCGCGGTGGCCCAGGCCGGGTTGGCGGCGGCCAGGGTGATCAACACGCTTAAAGCGGGGGCGCGCAGCTTGAACATGCGATTTCCTTCCGGGGCTTGTGCTGGGTTTCGGGGTGAGCGCTGCTGCCGCCCCCTTCGCGACTCCCTGGGCCGGAGGCCGCGGGCGACCCTGTCGCCCGGGGCCCTATGCTAAAGCCTCGATCAGAAGTTGTAACGCACCTCGACCCCGTAAGTGAGCGGTTCCTGGATATTCGTGGTGTAGGCTCCCAGCGTATCGGCCACGAAACCGCCGGGGTTCGAGGCGTATTCCTTGTCCAGCAGGTTGCGGCCCCAGAGCGCGAGTTCAAGCTGGTCACCCGCGTTGGTCCAGGCGATACGCGCGTTCAGCAGCTCGCGGTCCTGGAAGTACCAGGGACCCTCGGTGAAGATCACCGCCTGCGAGTCATCCTGGGCATCGTTGTAGATGTAGTCGACATGCACCAGCAGTGAACCCACGGGCACCGCCGGCGTCCAGTCCAGGCGCAGGGTGTAGTCGGTCTGCGTGTCCAGCGTCTCCTTCACCCCGCCGTCAGGCTCGCCCTGGGCGTTGAAGAAGGCATCCTGCACGCGCTCCGTATCGCGCCAGGTGGTGAGCCCGGTGAGCCGCAGCGTGTCCAGCACCTGCCACTGGGCCATGAGCTCCCAGCCCCGGGTCTCCTCGTCGGAGCTGACCACGCTGACCTGCGCCGTGGGGTCGTCCGGCCCCTCCTTGACACTCTCGGCCCCCTGGCGGTTCTCCAGGTCCTGCAGGAAGGCCGCCGCCTCGATGCGCAGGCGGTTGCCGAAGAAATCCCCCTTCAGGCCGAGCTCGATGCTGGTCATGTCCTCCGGGTCGAAGGGCCCGGCGACGATGGAAGAGAAGGTCTGGCCGTCGAAACCACCGGACTTGTAGCCCGTCGCGTAGGACAGGTAGGTCATCGCCCGCTCCATGAAGGTCCACTCGACCACGGCGCGGCCGGTCGTCCGGCTCCAGTCCTCGCTGTCCTCGAAGCGCATGAAGTAGTCTTCCGGCGCGGCGCCGGTCGCGGCGGGGTCGTAGGCGACCCGCACCGGCGCGAAGGGCCAGCCGGCAATGCTGTTGTCGAAGGTCTGCCAGGCGTACTCCTTGTCGTCGTAGCTGTAGCGCAGGCCACCGATCAGGCGCACGGCGTCCGACAGCTGGTAGGTGACGTCGGTGAAGACCCCCCAGTTGACGAAGTCGCCCTCGTTATCCATCGTCTCGGTGAAGTAGGTTCCCGCGTAGGACGGCGGCAGGACGGCGATGTTGCCGGCGAGCGCGGAGACGCCGAGCCAGAAGTCATCGCCCTGGTCGGCGAAGAGGTCCCAGGCGTGCACATCCGGCGTGGCGGGAATACCGAAGGCCGGCAGCAGCTCGAGACTCAGGAACTGCATGTAGGAGTAGGCCAGCAGACCGATATCCGTGCGCTGGTACACCTCCTCGACGCTGTAGTTGGCGCCGGCAACCACGTCGAAGCGGTCGTTGGTGAAATTGAAGCGCACTTCCCCGTAGACGATGTCCGAGTCCTCGATGTTGTTCGTGTCGAGGTAGCGGCGCGGGTCCGCGGTGCCGTCCTCGTCCTGCTTGTTGAAGGTTTCCCAGCTGCGGTAGCTGAGGATGCCGAACAGCGACAGCTGCTCGCTGAAGGCGTGGTCGACCTGCAGCGAGACCCCGACCATGTCGCGGTCCTCGTCGCGGTCCGGGACGTCGTTCTCCACGTCGCTCGCGAAGGGGTCGGTGTTGAGCGCGTACTTGCTGACGCCGATGGAGTAGCTGGTGTTCTCTTCCCGCTTCTCGATATCCCCGGCGAGCTTCAGGTGCGTCTGCTCCGACAGGTCGACGGCGATGGCGAGGCGGCCGAAGCTGTAGTTGCGCTCGCGCAGGTCGTCGCCGATGCCCCGGTTGTCGAAGATCGCGTCCTGGGCATGGTCAAGCACGTTCGCCCGGATGGCCACGCGGTCGCCGACGGGAATGTTCACCATGCCCTCGACATTGAGCAGGCCGTAGTTGCCGACGCGCGCGCGGGCAAAGGCATCGAACTCGTCCATGGCCGGGGCGTAGGGGATCATGTTCACCACGCCCGCGGTCGCATTGCGCCCGTAGAGGGTGCCCTGGGGCCCCTTGAGCACCTCGATCCGCTCGATATCCACGAAGGGAATACTGGTGACGGCCCGGGGCAGGTAGGCGTTGTCGTAGAAGGTGGCGACGGACGGGTCCTGGCCGCTGGAGATATTCGGGCTGGACACGCCGCGGATCTCCACCCCCAGCTGCGTGGACTGGTTGGAGGTGACCGAGCCGAAGCGCACCCCGGGCATGAAGTCGTCGATGTCGGCGATATCGAGCGCGCTCGTGGTGAGGATGTCGGCCTCGGAGAAGGTGTTCACCGCGATGGGCACGGTCATCCGGCTCTCCTCGCGCTTCTGCGCGGTGACCAGCACCTCCTCGAGGGTGAGCCGGTAGGCGCCGTCGTCCGCCGGGGGCTGCGCGAGCGCGCCCGCGCTGGCCAGCCCGAGAGCGAGTCCGGAAAGCAATGTGAAAGCGGGAACGGACCGGCATCCACGACGGATGGCAGCCGACGCTGGCAGTACGCTATCCATGGTATCGCCCCCCCGGGCGCTGCTTATTATGTTGTTGTCGGGCTTGTTGTTATCCCGCGGCCATCCCCCGGCGACCGCTCGCTCCGGTTTTAGCGCTAACCGCCCTTACCGTCAACTCGCCGGCGGACTACCAGCGGTAACCGATGCGGAAGCGGTAGGTCTGGTCCAGTTCCTCGACGCCTTCCACCGCGCCGGTGTCGTACTTCCAGATCACCTCGGCGGCGCCCTCGATGTTGAGCAGGAGCGGGAAGGACAGGCCGGCGGTCGTGTTGATGAGCACGTCGGCCGTGTTCGACAGGTCCCACAGGCCCGTCTGGTTGAAGTAGAGCCGGGTACCCTCGCCGAGGTAGTTGCTCGAGGCGTTGAGGGACCAGGTGGCGGCCGGGTAGTCGTTGTCCTCCGCCACGAAGAAGTTCTCCCAGACGTAGGAGACACCGCCTTCCGCCTCGAGCGTGAATACCGGCTCCGTGAAGATCTTCCGGCCGAGGTAGGGGCCGACGTAGGTCCGCAGTTCCGTGTCGGCGAACTCGTCGTGCTCGAAGGACAGGTTGCCACCCCAGTACCAGGGGCTGTCCTCCAGGAAGCGGTCGTACTTGCTGCGGGCGATCCAGTTCTCCGCGTTCTTCTCGCCGTTGGCCTCGTCGTACTCGCCGATAAGGCTGAAGGAGTAGCGATCGAGGAGCCCGGTCCAGGTGCTCTCGACCTTGTAGTCGAGCTCCCGCGTGTCGGTGTTGCCCTGCTCCATGGCAAGGCCGGCGCTGGCGAGACCGGTCCAGTGGTAGCCGTCGCCGAGTTCCCAGGGCTCCGGGTTCACCCGCACGAGGTCGGAGAGCGCGTAGGTCTCCTCCTCACCCAGCGCATCCAGCACCAGCTGCTCGTTCTCCACGCGGATCGGCGAGGACTCGAGCACCGTGCCGTCCGCGAGCTGCAGGCTCATGGGCGTCTCGGTGCGCAGGTCCTCGATCTGGTCCTGGGCAATCTTGATGGTGCCGGCAAAGTCCGTCTCCACGACCACCTTGCCGCCCTCGGCATCGGTGACCGTGCCGAGGATCGTGGAGCCGTTCTTCAGGGTGATCCGGTCCGGCGCGGCGGCGGCGTTGCCGGCGAGCAGCAGGGCGAGCAGGGGCCCGAGCAGGGCAAAGCGGAACGCAGTCATGGAAAACTCCTCTCGAGCGACGCCCGCGGCGCCGTCGCAATGGACAGGTGGAAGGTGAAAAACCCGCGATTCTAGTCCCTCGGGGGAGCGCTGGCCATCACGCGAGGACGGTCACCGGATCGCCCACGGCCAGGCTGCCCGGGCCGTCGTGGAGCCCGTTCTGGCCGAACAGCACCGCCCCGTCCCGGCGCCGGTAGCCGGCCAGCACCCGGTTGATGTGCGGGTCCCGCCCGGCGGTGGCCTGGTCGATGGACGGAATCACGCAGCGTGAACAGGGTTTGACCAGGTCGACGGTCACCGCGCCGATGCGCAGGCGGCGCCAGCCGTCCTCGGCGTGGGGCGCGGCGCCGTCGATCACCAGGTTCGGACGGAAGCGGTCCATGGGCACCGGCGCCGGGAGCCGCGCGTTGAGGCCGTCGAGGGAGGCCTGGGTCAGCAGCAGCAGCGGGAAGCCGTCGGCAAAGCTGACCCGGCGGCCGGCCGGGGCGTAGGCGGGGTCCACCGGGCGCCGGCAGTCAGCGGGCAT
>CAJWWA010000033.1 GCA_913048495.1 uncultured Halieaceae bacterium | reverse complement strand
GCAATCGGTGTGCGGATCCGGTTTTCGCGATCCGCGTCAGAGGCATAATACCAGTCATACCCCTCCCCGCCGGCCACGCCCGCGGCGAGATAGGCCGGATCGTGAGGACCGGGCGCGATCGCGGCATCCGCCTCGTCCCCGCCGCCGGTCCAGTCGCTCAGCGGCACATACCAGTCGATCGCCACGGCATCGATGGCCGCGTCGCTCCATAACGGATCCAGGTGGAAGATCTTTGCGCCGCCGCCGGGCTGGTGACTGTGATACTCGGTCCAGTCGGCGGCATAGGACAGGCGCACACCACTGCCCAGCAGGCTGCGCGCGGCGCCCGCCAGCGCCTCGCTCAGCCCGGCGAGGCCCCCGGCGGGAACCCGGTGGGCGCCGCCGCGCCCCGCCGAGAGGCGATACAGCAGTGCAAACACGGACTGGTTCGGGGACCGGGGGGCGAGGCGCCCGCCGACGAGGCCGTCCCAGGCCAGGGCAGCCTTGAGGACGTCGCTCTCGAAGTACTCGTCCATGAGATCGCGCATGGGCAGGGTGGCGACGCGGAAGAATTCCAGCATGTCCTCGCGGCCGAGCCGGCGCAGGCGCAGGCCGAGCCGGGCAAAGGTGAGCAGTTCCCCGGGGCGCCGGCTGCCGAGGGCGGGCATGGTTTTCATCCAGAACGGGGCGAGGGCTTTCGCGAACCGCTCGAGGGACGCCCGGTAACGGCGGTAGCTCGCCCGGTCTGCCTCGCCGACACCGCTGACGCTGTCCGGCGAGATGGTGACGGGCGCCTGGCCCGGGGCGAGTCCGATGGTGTCCAGGGGGGGCGTGTCGCCGCGATAGCCGTGGCTGGCGAGGTCCAGGTCGCGGGCAATGGCGGGCGCGAACTGGTATTCGGTATGGGCGACCGAGCCGTGGAAACCGGGGTGGAACTCGCGGCCGGCGGCCAGCCCGCCCACCTGTGCCGAGGCTTCGAGGACCAGCACCCGCTGGCCGCTGCGCGCCAGGTAGGCGGCGCAGGTGAGGCCGTTGTGGCCGGCGCCGACGATGACGGTGTCGAAACGGTCCACGCGATGACGTGCCCCGGGAAGCCTGGAAGAACAGGCAGCCTAGTCGGGCACCCCGGGGGCGACTACCGCGCCTATACGCCGGGACTGGTGCGCGTCAGCGGACGGCGCGGACGTCGACGGTGCAGTCGTAGTAGCAGGCGCCCCCGGCCAGGTCCGCACGGTGCCCGGGGATCAACGCATTGACGGTCTGCCCCGTGGGGCTGTCGATGAGCCACGCGCCCTTGGGCACGAATACCGTCCCGGGCCGCACCGCGTCAGTAATGACCAGGGGCAGGCGCACCTCGCCCTGGTCATTGTAGAGTTCGACCAGTTCACCGCTGGTCAACGCGTGGCTGCGCGCATCTGCCGGGTGCATCTCGCAGACGAGGTCATCGCGGTGCGCTGCGAGGCCGCCGAAGGTCGAGTTGATCCGCCGCTCAGAGGCCGGGCTCACCAGGATGAAGCGGCGCGGCGCGGGCAGGGGCCGGAAACGCGGCAGCCCCTCGCCACAGGCCGCTTCCAGGGCCGCACTGTACAGTTCGATGCGGCCGCTCGGCGTCGCCGGCGGCAGGTCGCGGATAACGGCCGCGGTACCGGGACGGGACATGTCGAGGGCTTCGTCTACCGGCAGTTCGCTCGGCCGGCGGCCCGCGAGCGCGGGATGATCGGCGTCGATGGCCTGGTCCATGAGCGCCGCGTCGCTGTCCTGGAAACACGGCTCGTCAAAGCCGAAGCAGGCCGCCAGCCGGCGGAACAGCTCGGTGTTCGGCAGCGCTTCCCCGACGGTTGGCAGCAGGGGCGCCGAGCGCTGCAGGAAGGGGTGCCCGTAGGCCGTGTACAGGTCGCCGTATTCGAGGTGCGTTGCAGCCGGCAGGACCACGTCCGCGAGCGCCATGGAGTCCGTCATGGACACGTCGGAGCCGACGACAAACAGCTCCGGGTGCCTGAGGGCGGCCTGCATGGCGCGGGCCTCGGGATGTACCGCCACGGGGTTGTGGTTGTAGATGAACAGCGCCCGCAGCGGTGTCTCCTCGCCGGGGTCGAGGACCAGCCGCGGGATGTCGAGGACGTTCAGCTCGCGCACGGGCGCGGGAGCGAGGTCCGGCCGCGCCAGGGCATCGCTGTTGACCGGGAAAAAGCCCGAGACATCGCAGATGCCGGCGCCCTGGGGGCCGAAGTTCCCGGTCAGCGCGGGCAGGGCATAGGCGGCGCGCAGGCCGGCGCCGCCGTTGCGGTTGCGCTCGGGTGCGACGCCGATGCTCATGGCGACGGGGGCGATATCGCGCCACCAGCGGGCGAACTGCCGGATGGCCTCAGCCGGCAGGCCGCAGACGTCGGCGGCGCGCTCCACGGTGTAGGACCTCGCCGCCTCAAGATAGGCGTCGGCGCCGAAGACGTGTTCGTGGATGAACGCCCGGTCCAGGCCGCCGATGCGCTCGAGCTCCGCGGCCACGGCATAGGCGAGCACCACGTCCGTACCCGGCAGCACCGGCAGGTGCAGGCCGGCCTCCCGCGCGATGCGGATACGCCTGGGATCGATGACCACGAGCCGGGCGCCGCGTTCCCGGGCGTCGCGGATGAGCGTTGTCAGGTGCAGGTTGCAGGTGGTGATGTTATTGCCCCAGACGACGATGAGGCGGGCGTCGGCGAGCTCGCTGTGGGGGATGCCGCCAACGTCGCCGAATACGCTGTCCCAGGCGGCGCCCGAGACGCCGGCGCACAGCGGAGAGGCATCGACCCGGCTGGCTCCGAGCCGGTGGAAGAAGCGCCTGTCCATCGAGCCGTTGGCGAGGAGCCCCATCGGGCCGCCGTAATAGAGCGGGGCGACCGCCTCCGCCCCGAAGCGCGAGCGGACGCGCTCGAAGCCGTCGTGAACCGCGTCCAGCGCTTCCTCCCAGCTGGCGCGCCGGAAAGCACCCGCGCCCCGGGGACCGTCGCGGAGCAGCGGCACCGTGAGCCGGTCCGGGCCGTGCACCTGCGGCGCCAGACCCTGCGCCACCTTGGCGCAGATCCTGCCGCGGGTAAACGGGTTGCCATGGCTGCCGCGGACGCGCAGCACCCGGTCGCCGTCCGTTTCCACGGACAGGCTGCAGGTGTCCGCGCAGTCCAGCGGGCAGACGGCGGCTGTATGGGAGGCGGGCGCTGCCGCCACCGGCGAGGCGTCTCGGCTCATGGCGATCCTCCTGGGCGCGCTGCCCTCAGCATGGCACGGCTGCCGCAGGCCCGCCAGCGATCGCCGGCGCGGGGGCGGGAGGCCGGGGCTATACTGGCTGCATGGCGCACAACGACGAGTATGACGCCGCGATGCTCGCCGCGATGGACCTCATCTGGGGAGAGGGGTTCATGGCACCGGGCGGCGAGGGGCACGTGGACAAGCTGGTCGCCGGCCTGGCCCTCGACGGCCGGCGGGTTCTCGACATCGGCTGCGGCCAGGGCCGCCCGGCCTGTTACCTGGCAGCGCGTTACGGCGCCCGGGTGGTCGGCACGGACCTCGAGGGCCACCTGGTCGAGCGCGCCCGGGAGCGTGCCCGGCGCGAGGGTCTCGACGACCGTGCCAGCTTCCTGCAGGTGCAGCCGGGGCCGCTCTGCTTCGATGACGACGGCTTCGACGTGGTGCTGAGCACCGGTGCTTTCACCCAGGTCGAGGACAAGGCCGGCATGTTCCGCGAGTGCCGTCGGGTCCTCCGCCCCGGCGGTGCGCTCCGCGCCTACGACTGGATGAAGACCGAGGGCGAATACAGCGAGGCGATGCGCGAGTGGCTGGCGCTCGAGGGCCTGACCTACGCCATGGTCACCGTCGGCGAGCAGGCCGCGCTGCTCCGGGAGGCTGGGTTCGTCGACCTCGTGGTGACCGACGCCTCGGCCTGGTACCGGCGCGAGGTGCAGCGGGAGTACGAAGCCCTGGCCGGGCCCCTGCTGCCGCGCCTCAGGGCGCTGCTCGGCGATGCGCAGGCGAGGCATTTCGTCGACAACTGGCGGGCCGCCTGCGCCGTCTGTGCGAGCGGCGAGATGCGCCAGGTGTATACGGCCGCGCGCTGCTGACGGCCCGCCGCCGGCCGCTTACTGCGGTCGCGCGACCTGTTCCGGTTCGATGCCGAGGATCTTCAGGCGCCGCGCCAGCGCGGGACTTCGCGTATCCAGCCAGCGCTGGTAGAGGGCGAGGATATCGCCGTCGTCTGCCGGGCCATCGCTCGAGCAGGCATCGGCGACCAGCTCGAGCATGGTGGCAAAGGCCGCCGAGAGCTCTGCGAACACGTGCCGTCCCCGGCGGGCGTTGTCCGCCAGGTAGTCGTAGGCGCTGCCCCCCATGCCGACGAAGTAGTCCTGGCCGATGCCCTTGCGCTCGTAGCGCTCCGGGAACAGCGCACCGAGGAACAGGGCCATGTCACCGAGCTGCTGCAGCAGCAGGCAGCGCTGCCGGTCGTCCCGCGCCTCCACCGCGTCGCCGTAGAGCAGCGCCAGCGGGCGCAGGTCGTAGCTGCCGTCCTCCCAGCTGAAGAGGCTGTCGGCACGGCCGAAACGGTCGAGGAGCTGGCTCAGGTACCAGCAGGTATCTTCCTGGGGGGATGGGTCGATGTCCCTCGCGCAGTCCGCGAGGCGCCGCTGGAAGTAGGCGGCAAGCGATGGTTCCTGCAAGGAAAGTCCGGCACCGGAATCGTGCATGCCACCTCCTGTATGACGTCCACCTACGCGCAATATAGGCAAAGAGTCCCCGCCGTCAAAGCCCCCGGAAATCCGCGAGCAAAAAAATTTTGCCTTCCGGCCCTTGAAAAGTTGTTGCCCGTGCCCAAATCGCCACGTCGGGAGGTGTCGCTTTGCACACCAACCGCTTTTCCTATGGTTGCAGTAGTGACGACATCAGGAGGAACACACTGTGAGCATTCGACCCCTTGCCGATCGGGTTGTCGTGCGTCAACTCGAGGCGGAATCCACGAGCAGCGGCGGCATCATCCTGCCGGGCAGCGCTGCCGAGAAGCCCAACCAGGGCGAAGTCATTGCCGTCGGCCCCGGCCGTACCCTCGACAATGGCGACGTCCACCCGGTCGCCGTCGCCGTTGGCGACCGCGTGCTCTTTGGCAAGTACGCGTCCACGGAGCACACCATTGATGGCGAGGAACTGCTCATCGTCCGCGAGTCGGACATTCTCGCCGTGATCGAACAGGATGAAGCCGTGGAGAAAGCAGCATGAGCGCCAAGGAACTGCAGTTTGCACAAGATGCCCGGGAGCGCCTGCTCTCCGGTGTGAACATCCTGGCCAACGCCGTTCGCGCCACCCTGGGCCCGAAGGGCCGCAACGTGGTGCTCGACAAGAGCTTCGGTGCGCCCAAGGTGACCAAGGACGGCGTCACCGTGGCCAAGGAAATCGAACTCAAGGACAAGTTCGAGAACATGGGTGCCCAGATGCTCAAGGAAGTGGCATCGAAGACGGCCGACGTGGCCGGCGACGGCACCACCACCGCAACGGTGCTGGCCCAGGCGCTGGTTCGCGAGGGTCACAAGGCAATCGCCGCCGGCTACAACCCGATGGACCTGAAGCGCGGTATCGACGCGACGGTCCGTGCGGCCGTCGAGGAACTGAAGACGCTGGCCAAGCCCTGTGACGACAACAAGGCCATCGGCCAGGTCGCCACGGTGTCGGCGAACTGGAACACGGACATCGGTGAAATCCTCGCCGAGGCGATGGAAAAGGTCGGCCGCGACGGCGTCATCACCGTCGAGGAGGGCAAGTCCCTGCACAACGAGCTGGACGTGGTCGAAGGCATGCAGTTCGATCGCGGCTACCTGTCGCCGTACTTCGTGACCAACAAGGACAAGATGCAGGTGGAGCTCGACAACCCCTACGTCCTCCTGTTCGACAAGAAAATCAGCAACATCCGCGACCTGATCCCGCTCCTCGAGGAGGTCTCGAAGGCCGGCCGGCCGCTGCTGATCATCGCCGAGGACGTGGAGGGCGAGGCTCTCGCGACCCTGGTGGTGAACACGCTCCGCGGCATCCTCAAGGTTGCCGCCGTGAAGGCCCCGGGCTTCGGCGACCGCCGCAAGGCCATGTTGCAGGACATCGCGGTCCTCACCGGCGGTACGGTGATCTCCGAGGAGGTCGGCCTGTCTCTCGACGGCGCCAGCCTCGAGGACCTGGGCAGCGCCGGGCGCGTGGTCATCAGCAAGGACGACACCACGGTGGTCGAAGGTGCCGGCAAGAAGGCCGACATCGAGGCCCGGGTCGCCCAGATCCGTGCCGAGATCGAGAACTCGACCTCCGACTACGACCGCGAGAAGCTGCAGGAGCGGGTCGCCAAGCTCGCCGGCGGTGTCGCGGTGATCAAGGTCGGCGCGGCAACAGAAGTGGAGATGAAGGAGCGCAAGGACCTGGTCGACGACGCCCTGCACGCGACCCGCGCGGCCGTGGAAGAGGGCATCGTGCCCGGCGGCGGCGTCACGCTCGTGCGTATCGCCGACGCGATCAAGGGCAAGGTCGAGACCGCGAACCAGGACCAGGCCATCGGCGTCACCCTGACGCTGCGCGCCATGGAGGAGCCGTTCCGGCAGATCGTCGCCAACGCGGCCGTCGAGCCCAGCGTGGTGCTCGGCAAGGTGCGCGAGCACGACGGCAGCTACGGCTACAACGCGCAGACGGAAGCCTACGGCGACATGGTCGAGATGGGCATCATCGACCCCGCCAAGGTGACCCGCTCGGCGCTGCAGAACGCGGGCAGCATCGCCGGCATGATCCTCACCACCGAGGTCATGATCGCCGACCGGCCCGAGCCGAAGGGCCCGGCCATGCCGGCCCCGGGCATGGACGACTTCTGATCCTGCCTCACCCCCGGGCGGCGTCCGCCGCCCGGGACTTCCTCCCCGTCGTCCCGTTGACGACAGCGGCGGTCGGGCCTAGTTTCTGATGATGGCCGACTCGCTCATGAACCCCGGCGTCCTTGCCGAACCCCACGTACTTCGCCTGCATCCGGGCGAGGATCTGCGGCTGGCCCTCGAGGCCGAGGCGAAACAGCGCGATGAAGGCTGGATCCTGTTGTCCGGCATCGGCAGCTTCTCTGCCGCCATGCTTCGCTATGCCGCCGCCGGCGCGCCGACGCCCCTTGCCGGTCCGCTGGAACTTCTCTCCCTTGCCGGCACTATTTGCGCCGATGGTGCGCACCTGCACGCCGTTGTCGCCGATGGCGCCGGCGCGGTCACCGGGGGCCATGTCTGCATCGGCTGCACCGTGGCAACTACCGCGGAAATCGCCCTGCTGCCGCTCGCAGGGCTTCGCCTTGGTCGTCGCCTGGATCCTGCAACGGGGCACCCGGAGCTGACGGTGGCCCCGGCAGATTCCCGCTAGCTGGGGGCCACGGGTTTCAGGACGCTGCGCTCGCCCCCTCGAGCCGCTGCGCCAGTTTCCTCGGCAGGATTTCCCGCGTCGTGTCGTAGGCCACGCGGTAGAGTTCCTGCTTGCGCTCCGGCGGTAATGACAGGTCCATGGGAGAGGTCGTGCCGGCGTCGATCACGATCGTGGACAGCCAGAAGTCGTCATTCACGTATTCGCGCGAAAGGGTGGTGAGGAAGGCGCGCACCAGCAGTTCGAGGTAGGCCCGGGCGGGCGGGAAGGCGTGCGCCGGCTCCGCCGCGGCGTGGGCGCTGCGCAGGCGGAAAACGACCACCGGCGTGCCGCGGCCGGTCCAGTCGCGCACGAGGGCGTCCTCGGACAGGATGCTCCCGTCCACCAGCAGCTTCTGCTCGTACTCCTTGAAGCTGAACAGGATCGGCACCGACATGGAGTAGCGCACCGCTTCCGCCACCCGCATGTCGCCGTGCTGCTCCCGGTCAAAGACCACGGGGCCGCCGCTGCGCACGTCCGTCGCCACCACGCGGAGGTCCCGCTCCAGGTCGTTGAAGCTGCGGCCGCCGAGCTCCCGGTCCATCCAGCGCTGGAAGGCGTCGCCGTTGGACAGCCCGCCGGTACGCAGCAGGGAGACGACGTTCTGCGCCGCGAACTGGCTGAAATCCGTCGTCAGTGCGAGGTCGTGAATCTCGTCGAGCGGACGCCCGGCGGCGAGCAGGGCGGCCACGATGCCGCCGCCGGACACACCGACCAGGGTGTCGTAATCGATGGCGAGGTCGGCGAGCGCGCGAAGGACACCGACGTGCGCGCTCAGGCGGCCGCCGCCCCCGGAGAGGACGGGGACAATGTCGCGGTCGCTTCCCGCCGCGCCTGTCACGCTGCTGGCTTCCGTGCACGCTGCATGTTCCGGAGTATAGCTGGCGGAGAACCGGCGGGCACTTCGTCGCCGCAGCGGCTTTGATTATCATCGGGGAGCGCCATGCGAGGAGAAAACGTGCGTCGCTTACGGACTGCGCTGCCCGCCTGTATCCTGCTGCCTGTGCTGGCAGCGGCGCCGGCGTGCGCGCAGGCCGTGAGGCCGTTCTCCGCCTACGACCCGGTCCGGGTGGACGCCGTGCTCGCCGAGGCCGGCGCGCTGCGGGCAGCGGGCCGGCACCGGGACGCGCTGCGCGGCTACCGTCGTGCGATACACCTCACGCGCATCAACGAGGGCCTGGACACGCCGGTGCAGATCGGCCTCCTGGAGCGGGTGCTCGAGAGCCAGCTCGCCCTGGGCCTGCGCGAGGCGGCCGACGGTACCCAGGAAAACCTCTATCGCCTGCGCCTGCGTCACGCGGCGGGCCCCGCGGAGCGGCTGGCCGCGGCCTACAGCGACTGGAAGCGGGAACGCTACCTGGGCGGGGCGGGCACCGCCGGCTACCGCTCCCTGCTGGCCATGATCGACGTCCACGACGAGGCCCTGGCCGCGCTGCGCAGCGCGGGCGAGGACGGGGTGGCAGAGGTACCGCACCTGTACCACCGCCTCGAGGCTGAGTACCTCGTCTCGACCTACGCGGGCGAGAACTCGCCGGTCACGCACGTG
Source organism: uncultured Halieaceae bacterium (assembly GCA_913048495.1). GTDB lineage: Bacteria > Pseudomonadota > Gammaproteobacteria > Pseudomonadales > Halieaceae > Pseudohaliea. Next base: position 10,451 of record CAJWWA010000033.1, on the reverse strand, counting down.
CATTCCGGGGGCGTCGGGCTCGCGGACTACCAGACCGCCACCGACCTCGATGCCGACCGTTTCCGGCGCCTGCGCAAGCACAACTTCCGCAACGGTCGCGAACTGCTCGAGCGTGTCATCGCGATCCTGGAGGCGCAGCCGGAGCGCGACGTGGAAGCGCTGGCGGCGGCGAGGATCGCCCTCGGCGACTGGTACCTCTGGTGGTACCGGCGGGGCCGGGCGCTGGAGAACTACCGGGAAGCGTGGTCGCTTTACGCCGACGACGGCGACCCGGCCACGGACCCCGCCGCGCTCTTCCCCGGGCCGCGGGAACTACCGGATGCGAACAGCTTCTCCACCGGGCGCGCCCCCGACCCCTACCAGCAGCCGGCGCGGGCCAGGGTGCGTTTCAGCGTCTCCCGGCTGGGAGAAGTCCGCGACATCGAGTTCCTGGAGCTGGAGCCGGGCGATGCCCCCGGCGCGCGCTCGGCGCTCTACCAGCTGCTCAAGAACTACCGCTTCCGACCGCTGCTGCGCGACGGCGAGGTCGTGGCCGCCAGCGACGTGGTGCGGCAATACCGCTACCACTACTGATCGCTGGCGGCGGCTACTCGGCCGCGTCCTCCGCCGCGCTGGCCAGGGTGTAGTGCGCCCGGTCGACGAGGTAGGCGCGGATCGCCTCCACGTCGTTTTCGCCGAGCTGGTCGCTGAAGCCGACCATGCCCCTTTCCCAGTGCAATCCGCCGCGCACGATGGCCTGGAACTGCGCGTGCTTCTCCGGGGTGAGGGTGCGCAGGTCCGGGGTCACTCCGCCGCTGACGGCGCCGTCCCCGTGGCAGAACACGCAGTACTGCAGGTAGAGCTTCTTGCCCTCGCTGACCGTTTCCGCGCTCGCCGTCTGCGGCGGCGGGTCGATCACCAGTTCGCGGGGCTCGGCCGGCGGCAGCGCAGCGTCGCCGCCCAGCTTGAAGACCAGCAGCCGGCTGCGGTTCGCAATCGCGCCCGCCGTGAGCGCCTCGCCGCCGACCAGCGGCAGGGAACCGCCCCAGCCGGCGACCACGGCCACATACTGCTCGCCGTCGAGGCGGTAGGTGACCGGCGGTGCGACGATGCCTGTCTGCGCGTCGAAGGACCACAGGGCCTCGCCGCTGTCGGCGCGGTAGGCGACCAGTTCGCCCTCGGCATTGCCCTGGAAGAGCAGGTTGCCGCCGGTGGAGAGCATGCCGCCGTTCCACGGGCCGGCGTGTTCCACCTCCCAGCGCGGGGCCATGGCCACCGGGTCCCAGGCGACGATGGTGCCGCGCACGGTGCCGAGGACCGCCGCCTTCGTGGCCGGGTCATCGGGCAGCGCGGCGGGGCGCGAATCGGTCCCGGTATTCCAGTAGCCGGGGCGGTGCTCGAATTCCTCGTCGGTGGCGTAGACCCAGCCCACGTCCTGCCGCGGGATGTAAACGAGGCCGTGCTCCGGGTGGTAGCTCATCGGGTGCCAGTTGTGCCCGCCGATGGGCCCGGGCAGCTGCAGCCCCGTGGGCTTGTCCTCGTAGCGCGCGCCCTCGGTGACCACCGGGCGGCCGGTTTCCGGGTCCACGTGCGAGGCCCAGGTGACCGTGGCGTAGGGCTCGGCGGCGAGGAACTCCCCGTTGCGCCGGTCGAGGACGTAAAAGAAACCGTTCTTCGGCGCCTGCATGATCACCGGCCGCTCCTCCCCGTCGATAACCAGGTCGGCCAGGATCATGTGCTGCGTCGCGGTGTAGTCCCAGCTGTCGCCCGGCGTGGTCTGGTAGTGCCAGGCGTAGCTGCCGTCGTCGGGGTTCAAGGCGACGATGGAGGAGAGGTAGAGGTTGTCGCCGCCGTCCGGGCTGCGCAGCTGCCGGTTCCAGGGTGCGCCGTTGCCCACGCCGATATAGAGCAGGTTGAGCGCGGGGTCGTAGGCCATGGAATCCCAGACGGTGCCGCCGCCGCCGATCTCCCACCAGGGCCCGCCGCCCCAGGTCTCGGCGGCCCGTTCGAGCGCGGGGCTCTCGAAGCCCTGCTCCGGGTCCCCCGGTACCGTGTAGAAGCGCCAGCGCAGGCTGCCGTCGTCGACGTCGTAAGCGCTGACATAGCCGCGCACGCCGAGCTCGGCGCCGCCGTTGCCGATGATGACCTTGTCGTCGATGATGCGCGGCGCGCCGGTGATCGAGTAGGGCTTCGAGGTGTCCGTGGTCTGCACCTCCCAGCGCAGGCTGCCGTCCGCCGCGTTCAGGCTGACCAGCCGCCCGTCGAGGGTGCCGAAAAACAGGTGGCCGTCCCGGTGGGCGACACCGCGGTTGACCACGTCGCAGCACAGGTGCACGGCCCAGTCCCGGGGCACCTCCGGGTTGTAGAACCACTTCAGCTCGCCGCTGCGCGCATCGTGGGCGAACACGTGGCTCCAGGACCCGGTGGTGTAGATCGTGCCGTCGATGACCAGCGGTGTGGCCTCCTTGCCCCGGGCCGTCGGGTAGTCGAAGTACCAGGCGAGGCCAAGCTCGGCCACGTTCTCCGTGTCGATCTGTGCGAGGGGGCTGTGGCGGGTCTCGGCGTCGTCGAGGCCGTGCTGGCGCCATTCGACATCCGGCGCCGCGGTGGCGGTAACCCGTTCCGGCGTTTCCGGTGCCGGTTCGCGACTGCACGCGGCGAGCAGGCAGAACACGCCCAGGGCGGGCAGGGCGATCGTGTAGCGCATGGGACTTCCTTATCGTTCTTAGCCCCCACAGTTTAAGGCAAGGCTCCGAGGCGTGGTACCGCGCCGGAGCGGCGGCTGGCCGCGGCGGGGCGTGGCTCCTACAATGGCCGTTTTGCCGGGAGAATCGCCATGTCCTGCCGTCCGCTCTTTACCGTGTTGCTCTGTCTCGGCCTGGCTGCCTGTGCCGCCGGGCCCGCGGGAGAGGTCCGAACCCTGGAGCAGGTGAAGCAAGGCACTGCTGCGGCAGGCCTGGGGGCCGGTGGCCGGCCGGTGGGTGAGCCCTGGAGCCGCAGCCCGGTCTACGCTGCCGGCGGCATGGCGGCGACGGCGCAGCCGCTGGCCTCCCAGGTCGCTATCGACGTGCTCAAGGCGGGGGGCAGCGCGGTCGACGCGGCGATTGCCGCCAACGCGGCCCTCGGCCTCATGGAGCCCACCGGCAACGGCATCGGCGGGGACATCTTCTTCATCATCTGGGACCCGGAGACGGAGAAGCTCTACGGCTACAACGGCTCCGGCCGCGCACCGCAGGGGCGGAGCCTGGACGACCTGAAGGCCCGCATCGCCGAACTCAAGGCCGCCGGCGCAGTGCCGGAAGACCTCGAGGGTATTCCCTCCCACGGTTCCCTGCCGGTGACGGTGCCGGGCACCGTGGACGGCTGGTTCGCCGCGCACGACCGCTTCGGCCGCCTGCCCATGGCAGACGTGCTCGCGCCGGCGGTGCGCTACGCCCGCCAGGGCTTCCCGGTGTCGCCGGTGATCGCCTACTACTTCGAGCGCAACCTCGCCGGTTTCGAGAAGCGCGCGGCGATGATCGAGGAGTTCGACAACGCCCGCGCCACGTATTTTGCCGACGGGGCGCCCGAGGCCGGCGAGCTGTTCCGCAACCCGGATCTTGCGAACACCCTCGAGACCCTGGGCCGGGAGGGCCGCGACGCGTTCTACAAGGGCGGGATCGCGCGCACCATGGACGCGTATTTCAAGCGCATCGGCGGTGATCTGCGCTACGCCGATTTTGCCGCCCACCGCGGGGAATGGGTGGAACCGGGCCATGTCGAGTACCGGGGCTACGACGTCTTTGAGCTGCCGCCGAACGGCCAGGGCTTCGCCGCGCTGCAGATGCTGAATATCCTCAAGAACGTCGACCTGGCCCGGTGGCCCCGGGCCTCGGCCGAGGTCTTCCACTACCTGGTCGAGGCAAAGCGCCTGGCCTTCGAGGACGTGGCCCGCTACTACGCCGACCCGGCGGTCGCCGACGTGCCCCTGGCCGGGCTGCTCGCGGAAGACTACGGCCGCGAACGCTTCGCGCTGATCGACCCGGCGCGCGCCACGGCGGCTTTCGGGCCGGGCGAGCCGCTGCTGGAGAGCGACGGCGACACCACCTACCTCACCGTGGCCGACGGCGACGGCATGATGGTCTCGATGATCCAGTCCAATTACCGCGGTATGGGCACGGGGCTGGTCGCCGACGGCCTCGGCTTCATGTTCCAGGACCGCGGTGAGCTCTTCTCCCTCGACCCGGCGCACCCGAATGCCTACGCGCCGGGCAAGCGCCCCTTCCACACGATCATCCCGGCCTTCGTCATGAAGGACGGCGAGCCTTGGCTGAGCTTCGGCCTCATGGGTGGCTCCATGCAGCCCCAGGGCCACGTGCAGGTGCTGGTCAACCTGATCGACTACGGCATGAACGTGCAGGAGGCCGGTGACGCCGCCCGCTTCAACCACGACGGCGGGCGCCAGCCCACGGGCATTCACGGCGACCCGCTCGGCACCCTGGCGGTGGAGCCGGGCGTGCCGGCGGCGACCATCGAGCGCCTGGAGGCCATGGGCCACCGCGTCGAGGTGATCGAGGACGGGGTCCGCTTCGGCGGTTACCAGGCGATCATGCGCCTGCCGGGCGGCGCCTACGCCGGCGCCACCGAGAAGCGCAAGGACGGCACCGTCGCCGCCTACTGACGGGGCGCTTCGTGAAAGGCTACTGATCCCCCTGCCGCGCCTTTGCGAAGGCCGCGGCCATGGTGCCGCCGCCGGCGGGCTGCTGCCGCCGCTTGTCGCCGCCCTTGCCGGTTCTGCCCTGCTTTCCCTGCCCGCCTTCGCGGCGGTCGCCGCGGCGCCCGCGGCCGCCCCGGGGGCGGTCTGCGGCAGGCTTCCCTCCTTCCGCCTCCTCGGCGCTGTCGGACAGCCGCATGGTCAGGCTGATGCGCTTGCGCGGGGCGTCCACCGCCAGCACTTTCACCGTGACGATATCGCCGGCCTTGACCACGCTGTGCGGGTCCTTGATAAAGCGGTCGGCGAGGCGGGAGATATGCACGAGGCCGTCCTGGTGCACGCCGATATCCACGAACGCCCCGAAGTTGGTGACGTTGGTCACGGTGCCTTCGAGCACCATGTCCGGCGCCAGGTCCGCCAGGGTCTGCACGTCGTCGCGCAGCTTTGCGGTCTGGAAGGCGGGCCGCGGGTCCCGGCCGGGCTTGTCGAGCTCGGCGATGATGTCGCGCACCGTGGGCAGGCCGCGTTCGGCGGTGACGAAGGCCGCCGGGTCCAGGCTTTGCAGGAACCCGCTGTCACCGATCACCGCGCTGAGCGACCGGCCCGCACTGGCGGCGATGGCCTCGGCGACCGGGTAGGACTCCGGGTGCACCGCGGAGGCGTCGAGGGGGTTCTCACCGCCGTTCACCCGGAGGAAGCCCGCGGCCTGCTCGAAGGTGCGATCGCCGAAGCGCGGCACTGCCAGCAGTGCCCGGCGGCTGGCAAAGGCGCCGTGGCTGTCGCGGTGGGCGACGATGGCCGCCGCCAGGCTCGCGGACAGGCCGGCGACCCGGGTCAGCAGGGCCGCCGAGGCCATGTTCACGTCGACGCCAACGGCATTCACGCAATCCTCCACGACGGCATCGAGCTGCCGGGCCAGCGCGACCTGGCTGACATCGTGCTGGTACTGGCCGACGCCGATCGCCTTGGGCTCGATCTTCACCAGTTCCGCCAGCGGGTCCTGCAGGCGCCGGGCGATGGAGACGGCGCCGCGGAAGGTCACGTCCAGGTTCGGGAACTCCTCGGCCGCCAGCTGCGAGGCGGAGTAGACGGAGGCGCCGGCCTCGGACACGGTGACCCGGGTGGCGGTGAGGTCCGGCTCCGCCGCCAGCAGGCGGCCGACGAAGGCGTCCGTTTCCCGGCTGGCGGTGCCGTTGCCGATGGCGATGAGCTCCACGCCGTGGCGCCGGGCCAGCGCGGCCACGGTGGCCGCGGCCTCCGCTTCCCGCTTCTGCGGCGCGTTAGGGAAGATCGTGGCGTGGTCCAGGAGCTTGCCGGTGCCGTCCACCACGGCCACCTTCACGCCGGTCCGTAGCCCCGGGTCCAGGCCCATGGTCGGCCGCGGCCCGGCGGGCGCGGCCAGCAGCAGGTCCTTGAGATTGCGGGCGAACACGGCGATCGCCTCGGTTTCGGCGCGCTCGCGAAGGTCGCCGAGGAGGTCCGTCTGCAGGCGCGTGAGCAGCTTGACGCGCCAGGTCCAGCGCAGCGTGGTGCCGAGCCAGCCGTCCGCGGGGCGGCCCTGGTCTGCCACGGCCCAGTGATCGGCGAGCATCGCCTCGCAGGGGTGCGCGTCGCCCGGCTTCTCTTCCGGGTCCATCACCAGGGCCAGCTGCAGAAAGCCGGCGTTGCGGCCGCGGAACATGGCCAGGGCCCGGTGCGAGGGCACGCCGGCCAGGGGTTCGCAGTGCTCGAAGTAATCGCGGAACTTGGCTGCCTCTGCGTCGTCGGCGGCCCCCGGCGCGGCGGCGGAACGGAGCAGGGCATTGTCGACGAGGAAGGCCCGCAGCCGGGCGACCAGGTCCGCGTCCTCGGACCACCGCTCCATGAGGATCTGCCGGGCGCCGTCCAGGGCGTCGTCGGCGCTGGCGATGCCGGCGTCTGCATCGAGGTAGGCCGCGGCGACGGTCGCCGGCTCCTGCGCCGGGTCCTGCCAGAGCGCGTCCGCCAGCGGCTCGAGGCCGGCCTCGCGGGCGATCTGTGCCTTGGTGCGGCGCTTGGGCTTGTAGGGCAGGTACAGGTCCTCGAGGCGGCCCTTGCTGTCGGCTGCCAGCAGCTGCGCCTCCAGGGCCTCGGTGAGCCTGCCCTGCTCGCGGATGGAGTCGAGGATCGTTTCGCGCCGGGCCTCGAGTTCGCTGAGGTAGCGGTGCCGCTCCTCCAGCTCGCGCAGCTGGCTGTCATCGAGGCCGCCCGTGACCTCCTTGCGGTAGCGGGCGATGAAAGGAACGGTGGCGCCGTCCTCGAGGAGGGCGAGGGTGGCGCTCACCTGGGCTTCGCGAACGGACAGCTCGGTCGCCAGGCGCTGGGCGATGGTCATGGAATCTCCTGGAAAGGCTTGGGGGTAGCGAGGTGCGGTGCGGCAGCGGTCAGGGCCTGCGCTGGAAACGGCTGACGGCCTCGAGCAGCTGCCGGCAGGTGATCTGGCCGATGAGCTTGCCGTTCTCGACCACCGGGCGCCGGCGCTTGTTCTTGATCAGCATGTCCTGGGCGACGTCGATGATGTCCTCATCGGGGTGGGCCACCACGAGGTTGTCCTTTGCCATGACGTCGGCGACCCGGCCGGGGTCGGATTCGGTGTAGGCCGCGCCGAGGATAGCGCGCAGGCAGTCCAGTTCCGAGAGGATGCCCACCAGCTGGCCCGCCTCGTCCACCACGCAGAGCCCGGAGATCTTGTTGTCCACGATCACCTGCATGGCCTCGTGGATGGTGGCGTCGCTCCTCACGGTTGCCGGGTGGCGCAGCATGTAGTCACGCAGGCTGACGGAGCGGAGCATGGCGGTTCCCTGTGTCGCTGGCGATGCGGTTTGAGCTGGCTGCGGAGTATAAACGGGCCCGCCATGGGCGGGCCAGCGCAGGCGGTCCGGGATCAGCGATCCCGGCCGTGGGGCCGGCTGTAGTCAAGCGCCGGGCCCGCCGGCACCACCCCCGTGGGGTTGATGGTGGGGTGCGAGCGGTAGTAGTGACCCTTGATGTGGGCAAAGTCGACGGTGTCGGCAACGCCCGGGAGCTGGTAGAGCTCGCGCAGGTAGCCGGGCAGGTGCGCGAACTCCTCGAGGCGCTGCCGGTTGCACTTGAAGTGGCCGTGGTACACCGCGTCGAAGCGCACCAGGGTCGTGAACAGGCGCACGTCTGCCTCCGTGAAGCGATCGCCGGCGAGGAAGCGGTTGCTGGCGAGGTGGGCGTCGATGGCATCGAGCTCTGCGAACAGCTCACCGAAGGCCTCCTCGTAGGCCGCCTGGGTGGTGGCAAAGCCGGCGCGGTAGACACCGTTGTTCCCCCGCGGGTAGACGCGTGCGTTCCAGCCGTCGATGGTCTCGCGCAGGTCGGTGGGGTAAAGGTCCAGGGTATTCCCCGTGAGATCGTCGAAGGCGCTGCCCAGCATGCGCACGATGTCCGCCGACTCGTTGCTGACGATCGTTTCGCGCTCCCGGTCCCAGAGCACCGGAACGGTCACCCGGCCGGTGTAGTCGGCCCGCGCCGCCGTGTACACCTCGTGCATGAAGGCGCGGCCGCCGACCCGGTCACCGGTGGAGCCCTCGGCCGTCTCGAAGGTCCAGCCTTGCGACAGCATCAGCGGGCTGACCACCGAGACATCGATGAGATCCTCGAGACCCTTGAGCGCGCGGACGATAAGGGTCCGGTGGGCCCAGGGGCAGGCGAGGGAGACGTAGAGGTGGTAGCGGTCCGGCGCGGCGGCGAAGCCGCCGTCACCGTCGGGGCCCGGCGCGCCGTCCGCCGTGACCCAGTGGCGGAAGCGCGCATCCTCGCGCACAAAACGCCCGCCGCTCTTGTCCGTGTCGTACCAGCGGTCGTGCCACTGGCCGTCGATCAGCAGTCCCATGGTTATCCTCCGTTAAGCGGCGCTATGCGCGCAGTCGCCGGGCGTCGACGCTCAGGCGGCCCGGGCCGTTGGCGGCGAGCAGCAGGAAGCCGCCGGCGATCGCGATGTTCTTCCAGAACATGATGGCCTGGACCGGGTCCGCGAGGTCCGCGTGGAACACCAGGGCCGCGATGGCCGTGAAAGCGGCGAGGGCGAGCGCTGCCCAGCGCGTCTGGAAACCGAGCAGGATTGCCAGGCCGCCCAGCACTTCGAGGGCGATCACGGCGGGCAGCAGCGCGCCGGGTACGCCGCTGGCATCCATCCAGGCGGTGGTGCCGGCGTAGCTGCCGAGCTTCTGCAGGCCCGAGGTCACGAAAATAGCCGCGAGACCGGCACGGCCCGCAAGTTCGAGAACGGCGCCGGCGCCGAATGCGCTGGCAGGCGTGGTCTTGGTAAGTGTCGTCATGTTGTCGTCTCCCTGGTGAGTGGACCCCGTCCGCGGGGTTGGGAGAACAATAGGTTCTGAATAATAAAATTAAAATCGCGAATTTACGGCTTAATAATTCGATAAATTAGAAAAGTTTTCCCCCTGGCGCAGCAGTGCGGCGAGGCGGGAGAGGGCCGGCCCCGCGCCCGCGCTGTCTGCGAAGGCGAGCTGCAGGGTAACCGGGCGGCGGCTGCCGCGCTCCAGGGGCAGCTCCCGCAGCCGGCCATCCGCGAGCAGCGGGGCAACGCGCGACAGCGGCAGCCACGCAAAACCCAGGCCCCGGCAGATCATGTCGATGGAGGTGGCGAGCTGGGTGACGGTCCAGCGCTGCTCCGCGCCCAGCCACCCGGCGTCGGTGCGCGCGCCGCGGGCGGAGTCGCGCACCACGATCTGTCGGTGGCCGGCGAGATCGCGGAAGTCCAGCGGGCGGTTCAGCGCGTGCAGCGGGTGCGACGGGTGGGCGACGGCGACGAATTCGGTGTCGAGCAGGCGCTCGCCGAGCACGCCCTCCGGGAGCTGCTGCGCCACCAGCAGGTCCACTTCCCCCGCCTTGAGCAGCTCGGCACCCCCGCTGAGGACCGTTTCCCGCAGCTCTACCCGCGTGTGCGGATACTCCCGGGCGAGGGTCGCGAGGCTGTCCGCCAGGCAGGCGGCAGGGAACACGCCGTCGACCGCGATGCGCAGCTCGGCCTCGATGCCCGTAGACAGCCCGCCGGCCACGGCCTCCAGCGCCTCTGCCTGCGCGAGCAGCTGCTCGGCGCGTTTGAGCACCACGCGACCGGCGTCCGTGAGCTGTGCCTTGCGGCCGACGACCTCGAGCAGCGGCAGGCCGAGCTGGTCCTGCAGCTTGTGGACGGCGTGGTTGATACTGGACTGGCTCTTGTGGATGGCCCTGGCGGCCTGGGCGAAGCCGCCGTGGTCTACCACGGCGCGGAGCATGCGCCACTGTTCAAGTGTTACCTTGCCCACTATTACGTCCTTAAAAATAGAACCTATTGCGCGATATTTTGCGCTTTTCTATCGACAATATCGACCTTATTCTCATGTCATTGCCGGTCCGGGAACCGGGAGATCGACCGGCGCACCCACCGAACCCGTAGCGCCGTTAGAGAGGAGTTTTGCCATGGCGAGACAAGTAACCGCGCTCCGGCGCGCCCAGCCCACCAGCGACGGCGCCGGTGTGGCCATCCAGCGGGTCGCGGGTTTCGGCGACGCCGCGCTGGACCCGCTGCTGCCCTGCCTCGCGCTGGCGCTCTCGCTCTGGGCGCAGTGCTTCGTCTTCGGCGACCTGTCCGACGCGGTCTTCCTGCTGCGCTGCCTCGGCCTGTCCGCCTCGGCGGCGATGGTCGCCCTCTTCCGCTTCGACCGCGCCGCCCGCGACAAGGACCAGCAGCTGCCCACCGACGCCTGGATCCTGGCCTCCGAAGACAAGCTGA
>CAJWWA010000032.1 GCA_913048495.1 uncultured Halieaceae bacterium | reverse complement strand
GGCCCGGCGGGCGCCTGCCTAGTCGAGAAAACGCAGGCGCGCTACCCGCGGTGTTGCCGCCGGCAAAGAAGAGTACGCGGTCCACACGTCGCCGGTGGCCTCGTCCACGGCGAGGTGCCGCGTGTACGCCGGCTCCGTCGGCAGCGGTACCGTCAGGATCGACCCGTCCCCGGGTCGGTAGCGGATCAGCGTCGAGGCCAGGGAGCCGGTCGCCCAGACATCGTCGTTGGCCTGGTTGACTTCCACGTCGTAGAGGCCGAGCGACGAGGGGCCCAGGCGGATGCGCTCGAAGCGTTCCGCCTCGGGATCGAACCAGGCGAGGTAGCCGGTATTGAATTCCGGTATCCACAGGCCGTCGTGGCGGTCCAGGCCCGGCCGGCGCGGGCCGCTGTTCGGCGCCGGCATCTCGAACAGCGTGCCCTCGCCGCTGCGGCTGTCGTAGCGCACCAGGGTGCCGGCCGCCAGCTGCGTGCTGTAGAGGCGCCCCACGCTGTCTACCTGCAGGCCGTAGGGCAGGGGCAGGCCCTCGCTCGCCGGGCGCTGTGCCGGTGGTACCGGGAGGGTCGTGACCGTGCTGTCGCTTGCGGCCACCCGGGCGATCCGCTCCTCGGCGGCGAAATAGTCGTTGACCCAGATATCGCCGGCCGGGTCGATGTCCAGGCTGTGCGCGTACATGCCGACGGGGATCTCTTCGTAGGTGCCGGTGCCGGGGTCGAAGCGGAGCACGGCTTCGGTGCCCCCGTTCACCACCCATAGTGTGCCTTCCGCGTCGAACTCGAGGGCGCGCGGCTGGGCGTTGACGTCCGGGCGATCGTCGGCGCTGAAGCGCTCGATGCTGCCGCTCGCCGGGTCCAGGGCCCAGAGCTCATCGTAGAAGAACGCCGTGATCCAGATGCGTCCCCCGGGGCCGATCACGAGATCGTGGGGCAGGGAGTCGCTCTCCGGCAGCTCGTACTCGGTGATTTCCACGGCGGCCAGGGCGGCGGCATCGGCCGGCGCCGCGGGCGCCAGGGTGGCAATGCGCTCGGCGGTGAAGTTGTCCGCGAGCCACGCGGCATAGGCCGCGTCGTCGAAGTCCGGCGGAATGACTTCGTAGGCGTCCATGGCGCGCATCATGGCGATGGCGGCGAGCCATTCGGCCTCGGTGCGCGGGCGGTCGTCGATCATCACGCGGCCGTAGCTGAGCTCGTGGCAGGTACCGCAGTTCACGGTGAACTCCCGCTTGCGCTCCTCCTCGGGCAGCAGCGTCAGCCACTCGCTGCTGGGCAGGCTGCGCAGGAAGTCGGGGTCCGGCGCCAGGGTCACGGCCGTGTCGCCGGGCGCCGCGGTGCCCGGCGCGAGCCCGGGGTAGCGCACGGTCAGCGGTCCTTTGTTGTCAGGCAGGGTGGCCAGGTCCAGCCTGCCTTCGGCATCCGTGAAGCGGGTGAGGCGGCGGTTCGCGTCCAGCGCCACGCTGACCATGGCCCCGGCGAGGGGGGTGCCATCACCGGCGGAAACCGTCAGCATGGAAATGGTGGGCGCCGCTGCGGGCGCGGTGTCGGTACCGCTGCCGTCTGCAGCCGGCTCTCGGCTGCAGCCGGAAAGGGCGAGGGCCAGGACGACGCCGAGAAGGGTGCCGCGCTCGCCCGGGTGGATGCGTCTTATCATTGTTCGCGTCCTCGGTCCCGGTGGGCTGGGTAGAGGGGCCGGAATATATCAGGTTATACTGAGGCTACCAAGCGATTGGTAGAATTTGCACCGGTCACCGGTATCTGTTGGCAGGACATACTGGTGAGAACACACCGATCAGGGCACACCGATAAGACAGCTAACGAGGTAGAGACCGTGACTGCGATCAACGTACTTGAGGATACCCTGCGCACCAGCTTCGGCGAGATCGAGAACGTCAACAGCAACCTGCTCGAGTGGCGGGAGGTCGACGGCCAGCCGGGCAACTACATCAAGGTGCTCACGGTGGATGAGAAGCGCCACCGCGTGGATTTCCTCTTTCGCCAGGACCCGCACCAGGAGTTCGCCAAGCACACGCACCGCTGCACCGCCGTGGCGCTGACGCTCGAGGGGCTCTGGGGCTACCGCGAGGGTGAGGAACTGCATTTCCCCGGCACCTTTTCCTACGAGCCTCCCGGCAGCGCGCACACCCCCTATTCGTCGGAGCAGGGCATGACCGTCTATGCGAGCTTCCAGGGCACGGGGCCGGAGATGCTCGATATCCTCGACGAAGACGACAACGTCATCGACACGCTTACCCTCGACTTCTTCAAGCAGTATTATCAGCCCTGATATCCAGCCGGGGCGGATCGTGGCGAAAGGCAAGGCAGCACTCAGCGACCGCGGCAACCGCCGGGATGATGTACTGGAGGCGGCCGCGGGGCTCTTCGCGACCAAGGGCTACGCGGCCACGTCCATCCGGGACATCGCGCAGCAGGTAGGTATTCTCTCCGGCTCCCTCTACTACCACTTCGCCTCCAAGGAAGAACTCCTGCTGGAGGCCCATGCCCGCGGCGTGTCGCAGGTGACGGAGGCCGTGGAAGCGGCCCTCGCGACGGCGGGCGAGGCGCCCTGGGACCGCATGGCGGCGGCCTGCTGTGCGCACCTCGAGGTCCTGCTTGGACCGAGCCCGTTCTCGCAGGTGATCACGCCGCAATTCCCGAGCCATTTCGACGGCGAGGTGCGCGCGACGCTGTTGCGACAGCGCGACGGTTACGAGGCGATCTTCCGGGAGCTGGTCGCGGCGCTGCCGTTGCCCGAGGCCGTGAGCCCCGGCATCTTACGCCTCTCCCTGCTCGGTGCGCTCAACTGGACGCCGACCTGGTATCAGCCCGGCGGCTGCGAGACCCCGGCGAGCATTGCCCGCGGCATTGTCGACGCCTTCCGGCTGCAGCTCGACCCCGCCGCCTGACGCGGCTCGCGACGACCAAAAAAAGACGCCACCCCGAAAGGTGGCGCCCAGGGGAGGGAGCTGCGCCTCAGCTCCCGAAGTTCATGGTGACTGACAGGCCCCATTCCCGCGGCCGGCTGTAGTAGGCCTCCACGTAGCCCAGGCCGAGTACCGAGACACCGTTGGTCACGAAGATCTCGTCGGTGATGTTGGTGACGAAACCCGCCACCTCCCAGCGATCGTCGGAAGATGTCCAGGTCACCCGGCCATTCCAGAGCGTGTAGGCGTCGGCTTTCAGCTCCGGCGTGTTCACCGCGTCGCGATACTGGTCGTCCCGGTAGATCATGTCGGCGCGAAGCGCGATGTCGCCGCTGGCGAAGGGGAAGCGGTACTCGCCCGACAGGTTCGCGCTGAGCTCCGGTGCGTTGATCAGCTCGTTGCTCTCGGCGATCCCCGCGCTGGCCGCCGATTCGCCGACGTCGTCGTACTCGGCGTCCAGCAGGCCGATGCCGCCGGAGAAATTCCAGTTCGCCGTGGGCATCCACTGGAACTCCAGCTCGCCGCCGACGATGGTCGCCTCACCGGCGTTCTCGATCACCGTTTCCACGTTGCCGCCGCCGAGGTCGAGCACCGCGAGCAGCTGGATGTCGGTGTACTCGTTGTAGAACAAGGCGCCGTTCAGCGTCACCGTGTTGTCAGCCCAGCTCGACTTGAAGCCGACCTCGTAAACGTCGACGAACTCCGGGTCGAAGGCCTTCGGCGCAATACCGGAGAGCGCCCGGGAGTTGTAGCCGCCGGCCTTGTAGCCGCGCGAGGCATTGGCGTACAAGAGGAGGTCGTCGGACTGCTGGAACTCCAGCCCCACCTTGGGCAGGAACTCTGTCCAGTCGTCCGCCAGCCGTTCCGGCGGCAGCGGCACCTGGCCCGATTCGGGGCGCGACAGCCCGTAGATGTACTCCTTGTCGTCGTGGGTGAAGCGTCCGCCGAGCGTGAGCGCCAGCCGGTCCGACAGCGCGTAGGTCGCCTCGGCGTAGGCCGCCACGGAGTAGGCTTCGTACTCGGCGGTAATGAACGCGGTATTGTCGGCGAGACCGCCGGTAACCTCGAAGAGCCCGGACAGGAGCGGCGCGAAGAGCTCGCTGTCACCGTCCTCGTACAGGCCGAACACGCCGAGGACGTAGTCGAGCTTGCCGTCCATCGCCGTGCCGTTCCACTGGAATTCCTGCGTGTACTGCGTGAAGGTCTCCGGGTTGTCGACCTGCACGATATCGAAGGGGGTGTGCTCCGAGTCCCGCCGGATGTCGATGTCGTAGTCGCGCACGGCGGTGATCGAGCGGAACAGGCTGTCGCCCACGGTCTTGTTGATGGTGAGCGAGGCACCCCAGATCTCGCCGTCATCGCGCGTCTCTACCGTGCCGCCCGAGTCGTAGACGCACTTGTCGCAGTCGTCGAGTGTCTTCACCCACGCCTCGCCGTAGCGATCGAAGGGCGGTTGTAGGTTGAACTCTTCGACCACCGGCGGCGCGAGCAGGTCGTTGATGAGGCTGTCGGTGCCCGGGTCGAGGGGGTCGAAGCGGACCATGGAGCCCGCCGGCCCCGCCTGCTCCTGCTTCATATAGTCTGCGGTGAACAGGACCTCCAGCGTGTCACTTGCCTCCCAGCGGAAGCTTGCGCGTGCGTCGATCTCGTCGTCCTCGCCGAGATCCTGGCCGATCAGGTTGGTACCCAGCCCGTCGCGGTTGAAGGTGGCGACGGCGAACTTGGCGGCGAGGGTATCCGTGAGGGCCATGTCGTAGTTCGCATAGACATCGAGACGCTCGTAGCGGCCCACGGTCACGCCGACCTCACCGCTGTTCGTGCCCTCGGGCTTGCGGGTGACGATCTTGACCGCACCGCCGATCGTGTTGCGGCCGTAGAGCGTGCCTTGCGGGCCGCGGAGAATCTCGATGCGCTCGATGTCCATGAAGCCGAAGTCCGCGGCCGCACTGCGCGAGATGTACACATCATCGATGTACAGGCCGACGCCCGGTTCGTTGGGGAAGGAGTAGTCGTCCTGGCCGATACCGCGGATGAAGATCTGCGTGGCGCTGCCGCCGCCGTTGGGGATGCCCCCATTGATCTCGATGTTCGGCGCGACTTCGCCGAGGCGGCCGAAGCTGTCGACGGAGCGGGCCTTCAGGCCCTCGGCGCCGACGGCGACCATGGACACCGGCGTGTTCTGCACGCTTTCTTCCCGCTTCCGTGCGGTGACGATCACTTCCTCGATGCCGGCAAAGCCCGTTTCCCCGGTAGGGACCTGGGCCATTGCGATGGCGGGTGTGGCGGTGAGCGAGGCGAGGAGAATCGCCTGGCACAGCGGACGACGGTCAGGGTACGGAGTCTTCATCGTGTTTCTCCTGGCTTTCGCATTATGGTTATCAGCCGTGGTGCATCGGGCACCGGGCGCGCGGCCCGGCCGCGCCATTTCAACCTACCAAGCAGTTGTTTGATTTGCAAGTGCATGGCAGGATTGCGAACCATTCGCGCACTGAAGCGGCAGGAGGAGGCGACATGTCAGAGGCACAGAGAGCCGGGGATCGGCCGATCCCCGTCGAGGTGGAGGCGGGTAAGGACTACTTCTGGTGTGCCTGCGGGCGCAGTGCGTCACAGCCCTTCTGTGACGGCTCGCACCGCGGCACGGACATCACCCCGGTCAAGTACACGGCAGCGGAGGCAGGGAAAGTGTTCTTCTGCGCCTGCAAGGCGACCGGTGATGCACCGCGCTGCGACGGTAGTCACAGCGCGTGAGGCTCAGGGCGCCTGGCGCAGCGCCCCCTGCATGAATGTTCGCACGTCCTCGAGCAGCGCCTGCCGCGACGGTTCGTGCACATACATCATGTGGCCGCCGTGGTAGAAGCGGAAGTCCACCCGGTCGGCGCCGATGCCGTGACGGCGCAGCGTGAACTCGGCGTCGAAGAACGGCGTCACCAGGTCGTGGTAGCCGCCGGCGACGAACACGCGCAGGGCCGGGTTCGCCTCCAGGGCCCGGGCGAGGTCCCGCGCGGTATTCACCCAGTGCGGTTCCCAGGTTTCCCCCGGCGCCTTGCGGCTCCAGTTCCAGTGATCGGACAGCTCCGGGTCGGCCGGTGACAGGTAGGGGCGCTCCCAGTCCACGCCGAGTTCGCCGTGGAGGTAACTCAGCAGGGACCCGGTAAAGGCGGCGGAGAACGCGTCACCGGCCGCGTCGTTTTCCGGGCGCGCGGCGAGGTTGTCCACCGGCTCCGCGGTATAGCGCGCGTCGTTGAGCCCCACCGCGAGACCCTCGTTGCGCAGCAGTTCGCCGGCGAAGCGGAAGCCGTTGATGCGCAGGTCCGCGCGCTCCACGTAGGTCGGCGACAGCCCGGTGAAGCGCACGAGGCCGTCGCGCACCCGTGCCCGGGTTTCCGCGTCCAGGGTATTGCCGCGGAACAGTGCCGGCAGCAGTTCGTCCACGGCGAAGTCCCGGGCTTCCTGCAGGAAGCTCTCCAGGTCCGTACCCTCGCGATCCACCTTGCCGTGGTGCCAGGCGGTGGCCGCCATCGTGGGCACGTAGGTCACGTAGGAGATAAGGTTGTCGCGCACGTAGGGCGAGGAGCCGGCGTAGTCGAGGGCCTGGGAGATCATGACCAGCCCGTTCAGGGCAACGCGGTACTCGTCCTCGAGGAGCTTCGCGACGAGGGCGGCCCGCGTGGTGCCGAAGCTCTCGCCGAGGAGGAACTTCGGCGAATTCCAGCGGCCGTTGGCGCTCAGCCAGCGCCTGATGAACTCCGCCATCGACTCGGCGTCCTCGGTCAGCCCCCAGAACTCCGTGCTCTCGTGGTCACCGAGGGCGCGCGAGTAACCGGTGCCGACCGGGTCGACGAAGACGAGGTCGGTGACGTCGAGAATCGTCTCGGCGGCGTCGACGACGGGGTAGGGCGGCACGCCCGGGTGGCTGGCATCGCTCGGCACCACGACGCGCTTGGGCCCGAAGGTGCCCATGTGCAGCCACAGGGAGGCCGAGCCCGGGCCGCCGTTCCAGACGAAGGTGACCGGCCGGTCTTCACCGCCGTCCTTCGCCACGTAGGCAAAACTGAAGATGCTGGCGGTGGGCTCGCCGTCGGCGTCGCGCAGGTAGGTCTCGCCGGCGCGGGCCTCGTAGCTCACGGCCCTGCCGTTGAAGGTGCCGCGGTGTTCGCTGACGAAAGCAGTGGGCTCGGGTATCGACGGCGGCGGTGCGTCCGCCTCGGCATGGGCCAGCAGGGGCAGGGCAAGAGCGAGGCAGAGGGGAACGAAAAAGCGGTTGTGCATAAGGGTTCCTTCAGCGGGTTTGCAGGCGTTCGGGCAGGGCGGTCGCGGCGGTCAGCCGGTCGTACCAGCTACCGTAGCCCGCCCCGGACAGGTGCAGCCCGTCGCGGGCGTAGTAGCGGTCGGGCGCCTGCCGGAAGCCATTGTCGCTCGCCCCGGTGAACAGGTCCACGTAGTCGGCGCCATGCTCGCGGGCGGCGGCGAGGAAACGGTCGCGCACCGCGCGGGAGCGGGCGCTGTACACCGGGGCGACGGGCCAGGGCAGGGCGGGGGCGGCGCCCAGGTCGCCGGTGCTCATGAGCGCCGTGTAGGGCGCGCGCTCGCCGGCGCGGTTGAGAACGGCAGCGATGTCCGCCGCCAGTCGATCGAGGGGCGTGAAGCGCAGGGCGTCGTTGCCCCCCACCTGGACCAGGATCGCGTCGTAGCGCGGCAGCGGTGCATCGCGAAGCTGCCCCAGCACGTCTTCTGTGAGCGCGCCGTTCACCGCGAGGTTGTCGATACGCGTATTCGGCAGCGCCTGCCCAAGTCGCCCGGCCACGCTGTCCGCCGGGTCCTCGGCGCCGGTTCCCACGCCGGTGCTGTCGCCCACGACCAGCAGCGCGCCGGTCGCGTTCGGGGGCTGCTGGCTGTAGGGGCTGCTCTCCCGCGCGAGCTGACCGCCGACATAGAGCGCGCGGCCGATCACCACGCCATCGTAGGCGGCGAGGGCGAGGACCGCGGCGCCGAGGAGCGAAGCGAGCATGCGTAGACTCCGGGGGCGCTGGGCCCGTCGTTGACCTGTGGGATTCACTCCCTGACGATAACGGTCGCCCGTGACGCTGTCGAACCGGCCCCGCGCCGTGGAGGAGACCCATGCCAATGCCCCGCTTCCGCGCCTTCCGCATCCTCATCGCCAGCGGCGCGCCCGCTGCCCTGTCCGGCCTGCTGGCGCTCGCCGGGCAGCCCGCGGCGGCGGATGACCTGCCACCGGGGCCGGGCAGGCACCTGGTCGAAAACCTCTGCAGCAGCTGTCACAGCACCGCCTACATTCCGCGCAGCGGCGGCTTCGACAGTGCCGTCGAGTGGCGCGCCCTGTTCGAGACGATGATCGATCTCGCCGACCCGCAGGCCGACACCATCGCCGCCTACCTCGCCGAGCACTTTCCCGCGCGCGCGGCGCGGCGGCCGACGCTCGTCGCCGGCGGCACGCAGATCACCATCGAGGAGTGGCAGGTACCCACCCTGGGCCAGCGCCCGCGGGACCCGGTGGAAGCGCCGGACGGCAGCATCTGGTGGACGGGCATGTGGGCCAGCCTGGTCGGCCGCTTCGACCCGGATACGGGTGCCATGGCCGAGTACCACCTGCCACCGGCCGCGCGCCCGCACAGCATCGTGCCGGCCAGTGACGGCAGTATCTGGTATACCGGTAACAGCAACGCCACCATCGGCCGCCTCGACCCGGCCACGGGCCGTATCACCGAGTACCCGACGCAGGCCGGGGACCCGCACACGGCCGTCTTCCACCCCAACGGCAAGCTCTACTTCACGGCGCAGCACGCTGGCATGCTGGGCCGCCTGGACCCGGACACCGGCGAGGTCGACGAGGTCGAGACCCGGCGCCGTCCCTACGGCATCAAGGTCGGGCCCGACGACCGCCTGTGGGTGGCCTACAACGGCACCAACGCGATCGGCGCCATGGACCCGGACAGCCTCGAGATCACCTATTTCCCGATCCCCGACGAGCGCACGCGCATCCGCCGCCTGGACATCGCCAGTGACGGTACGATCTGGTACGTGAACTCCAGCCTCGGCCGCATCGGTCGGTTGGACCCGGAGAGCGGCGAGACCCGCGAATGGCCCTCGCCTAGCGGGCCATCGTCCCACCCCTATTCTCTGGCGGTGATCGACGACGTGGTCTGGTACAACGAGTCGGGCATGCGCCCCGATGCGCTGGTGCGCTTCGACCCGGCGACGGAGCGCTTCCAGAGCTGGGCGATCCCCTCTGGTGTCGGCATCATCCGCAACGGCTGGGTGACCCGCGACGGCGACCTGCTGATCCACCAGAGCAGCAGCAACCGGATCGGCAGGGTCCGCATTCCCCCGGTGGTGAGGGGTCAGTAGCTGAAAACCGGCGCAGAGCCGGGCTTACTCCTGTTCGAAGAGGCTGCGGAAGGCCTCCTCGTCAGGATTGCCGATCTTCATCACGTCCTCGAGCACTGCAGTGCCGCGCGCCGTCCCCGGCCGTGCGGCGCAGGCGGCCTCCCAGCGCCGGATGTTCGGCCACTCGTCGATATCCATGCGGTGCAGTTCGCGGATCTTCGGCATCATCCACGGGTAGGTGGCCATGTCCGCGATGCTGTAGTCCCCGCAGAGAAACTCCCGGTCCGCGAGGCGCTGCTCGAGCACGCCGTAGAGGCGCTTCGTTTCCCGGTGGTAGCGCTCGCGGGCGTAGGGCACGTCCTCCGGCGCGTAGCCCATGAAGTGGCCGCACTGGCCGAGCATGGGGCCCATGCTCGCCACCTGGAAGTAGAGCCAGGTCAGCACCTCGTAGCGTGCCGCACCCGCGGGCGGCAGGAACTGCCCGGTCTTGTCCCCGAGGTACTCGAGGATGGCGCCGGACTCGAACAGCGTGATCGGTTCCCCGTCCGGGCCGTCGTCGTCCACGATGGTCGGGATCTTGTGGTTCGGGTTCAGCGCGAGAAAGGCCGGGTCGAACTGTTCGCTGCGCAGGATGTTGACGGGCTTCACCGTGTAGGCGAGGCCCATCTCCTCGAGGGCGATGGATGCCTTGTGACCGTTGGGCGTGGGCCAGTAATAGAGCGTGATCACACCGGCTCCTTGCCCTGCGCCTCGAGGACCTCGTTCACTTGGGCGCGGAAGAAGGCGGCGCTTCTGTCGCCCTCGAAGTCCTTGTTGAAGAACCAGGTCACCGACGGGCGCTGGATGGCCTCGTCGTACCAGGCGGCCAGGGCATCGTGGCCCGCGCGCCAGTCGAAGCCCGGGTGCACCGGGTCGCCCTCGCCGTAGAAGGCATTGCGGAAGTCGGTGTAGCTGATCATCTGCAGCATGCCGACGTGACCGACGTCGAAGCGGTCCCAGCCCTTTTCGGCGCGGGCATTCAGCTCAGCGAGGCCGCGCTCGATCTTCGGCCAGACCCAGGTGAAGGTCTTCAGGTGCTGCTCTTCCTTCGGGTACCAGCCTTCCATGACCATCTGCACGGTGAGCTCGAACATCATGTCCGAGAGCGCGAGGCGCGTGATCGCATCGAAGCGCTCCGGGCCCGTGGCCGGGAACAGCGGCTCGCCGTTGCTGCGCTGGCTGTCGAAGTACTCGATGATCGCCTGGCTGCCGAAGACCACCTGGCCCGAGTCCAGCGCCAGCGTCGGCACCTTGTCCAGCGGGTTGATCGGTGCGAGGGAGTACTGCCCCGAAACGTCCTCACCGTCGTTGTTGAAGAACGGGTAGGTCGGTACGTAGGTCACCTGCTCGTGCACGCCCGCCTCGTGGGCGGCGACCAGGGACTTGTGGATGAAGGTGTGGAACGGCGAGTAAAAGAGCTTCACGGGGGCGGCCTCCTGTTGTGCTTCCGCGCCCGGATAGTGGCACGGTGCGGGGAGGCGGGCAACCGACCGCCTTGTCGGCAGCCCCGGTCAGCGGCCGGGGGCGATGACGCCCTCGCTGTTCAGGCGCAGCGCCCGCAGCGCGCCGCCGAGGGAGAGCTTGGTCTCCAACCGGTACGGCAGGCCGCTGTCCGGCGGGCTATCCATGAGGTCGCGCAGAAGCGCCAGCGAGCCGAGAACGCCGACGCCCGCCTCGAGCTCGACGACCTCCTCGCCGTAGGCCGGCACCGTGACCGCCTGGCTGCTCACGCCCGAGAGCACCTTCTTCTCGCGCAGGTAGACCTGGTAGGCCAGGCCCTCGATGGCGAGTGCCTTCGTGTTCGGGTTCTGCACCCGCAGGCGCAGCCCGAAGCGGGCCTCCAGCCCCTCGGCGGGGAGCGGCCGAAGCCCGACGAGTTCCACCGTGGGCTCGTCGAAATCGACCATCGGTGTGGCGCAGGCCGTTGCCAGCAGCAAAAGACCGGTGACCAGGACGGCGCGCAGCATCGACAGGCACTCAGCCCATGCGGTGCAGTGCGCAGAGCTTGTTGCCGGAGGGGTCGCGCAGGTAGGCCAGGTACAGCTTGCCGAGGCCGCCCTCGCGAACGCCGGGCGGATCCTCGCAGGTGGTGCCGCCGTTGGCGATCCCCGCCGCGTGCCAGGCATCCGCCGCCTCCGGGCTGGCGGCCGCGAAACCGATGGTGCTGCCGTTACCGCAGCTCGCCGGCTGGCCGTCGATGGGCGCGGTGAGCGCGAGGATGCCGGTCTCCGTCATGTAGAACACGCGACCCTTGTCGTCGGTGACACCAGGGCCGTGGCCGAGGGCGCCGAGGATGGCATCGTAGAAGGCCCTGGACGCTTCCAGGTCATTGGCGCCGAGCATGATGTGGCTGAACATTCGCTGTCTCCTTGTTCCTATCGGTTATCGACAGTGTGGTTTGCTGCGCAGCGAGTATAGCCCGGCGTCGGTCGTTGTGGGAGCCGGTAGCCCGGGTGCGGCCTGCCGGCCGGCAAGGTGCCCGCTCGGTCCGGCCTACAGTGCCGGCATCAGGTAGATCTCGCGAACGCAGTTGCGCGGCTCGGCGGCCAGCGCGTGGAGGACCGCATCGGCCACGTCCTGCGGGTCCAGCTTGTCGGGCTTCGGCTCGTCGAAGAAGGGCGTGTTCACCATGCCCGGCGCGATGACGGTGCAGCGACCGTGCCAGCCCTTCATCTCCTCGGCCAGGTTCTGCGCGAAACCGTGCACGAACCACTTGCTGGCGCCGTAGACCGAGCCCTTGATCGTGTTGCGCCCGGCGGCGGAGCCGGTCATGAGGAAGTGCCCGGTCGTCTTGCGCAGGTGGGGCAGGGTGAGGCGCGCGGTGTACAGCAGCCCGTTGACGTTCACGGCGAGCATGCGGTCCCATTCTTCCGGGTCGCCGCCCTCGACGCCCGGTGTGTCGAGGCCGGTGCCGGCATTGGCAAAGGCCGCGTCGAGGCGTCCGAAGCGGTCGATGCCGGCGTCGACGACGCGGGCAAGGCTGGCGTAGTCCCCGGCGTCGGCGGCGACGCCGAGGGCCTGCCCGTCGCCGATCTCCGCGACCAGGTCGTGCAGGAGAGTCTCCCGACGGGCGGTCAGGATGAGCCTGCAGCCGGCCCGGGCCGCCGCGTGCGCCGTGGCGCGGCCGATGCCGCTGGACGCGCCGGTGATGAGCAGTACCTTGTCCATGGGGTGTCTCCGTTACAGCGATGGATGCCCACTCTACGGCCCGGGCGCCGGTGCGGGTCAAGGGACGGATTCTCCGCTACCCTAGCGGGACCATCCCGCTTTCCGTGGAGCAGACACCCATGCCCGCAGGCAACGCTGCCATCCTGGCCGTGCTCGGCGCCTACTTCGGCCTGATGCTCGCCATCGGCGCCTGGGCGCGGCGCAGCCACGACTCGGCCGCGGGTTACTTCCTCGCCGGACGGAAGCTGCCGTACTGGGTGGCCGCTTTCAGCATGAACGCCACCGGGGAGAGTGCCTGGCTGATCCTGGGTCTCTCGGGCGTGGCCTACCTCACCGGCCTGCAGGCGCTCTGGGTGGTGGCCGGCGAGGCGCTCGGGGTGGCCGGCGCCTGGCTGCTGGTGGCGCGGCGGCTGAATGCCGCTTCCCGCGACTCGGACACGATCACCGTGCCGGACTTCCTCGCCGAGCGCTTCCGCCGGCAGGCGGTGGCGATCCGCGGCCTGGCGGTCGCGATCATCCTGGCCATGGCCTGTGCCTACATCGCCGCGCAGATGCTGGCGACGGGCAAGGCCTTCAGTGTCTTCCTCGGCTGGGAGTACGCGACCGGCGTCTGGGTCGGCGGCCTGGTGACCGTTGCCTACACCGCCTTCGGCGGGTTCAAGGCGGTGGCCTACACGGACGCGGTACAGGCGATGCTCATGCTGTTTGCGCTGCTCGCCGTACCGCTCGTCGGCGTGTCGGCCATCGGCGGCCTGGACGCCCTCCGGGCCGGCCTCGCCGGGGCGGACCCGGCCCTGCTGCTGCCCTGGTCTACCGGGGATGGCACCCTGGTCACCCTCGTCGTGATCGCCAGCGGCCTCGCCGTGGGCCTGCCGTTCCTGGGCGTGCCGCAGCTGCTGGTGCGCTTCATGGCGATCCGCGACAGCGCCGAGGTACCACGGGCGGCGACCGTGTCGATCGTCGTCGTGCTGCTTTTCGACCTCGGCGCCGTGGGCACCGGGCTGGTCGGCCGGGTGCTTTTCCCCGGTCTCGACGATGCCGAGACCGTGATGCCGGAGCTGGCCCGGGCCCTGTTTCCGCCGCTGGTGACCGGGGTGCTGGTGGTTGCCGTGCTGTCGGCGGTGATGTCGACGGTGAGCTCGCTGCTGAACCTCGCCTCGTCGGCCATCGTGCACGATTTCTACCGCCAGCTCGCGCCGGCGCGGGAGGCTTCGCGGCGCGAGGCGGCCATCGGCGCCTGGGTGACCCTGGCGCTCGGGGTCGCCGGCTGCCTGGTGGCACTCTTCGGCGGCGGGGTGATCTTCTCGCTGGTACTCTTTGCCTGGAGCGGCCTCGGCGCCGCCTTCGGCCCGGTGGTACTGTGTGTGCTGCACTGGCGCGGCACCACCGGCCGTGGCGTCGTTGCCGGCATGGCCGCCGGCTTTGCCACGAGCATCGGCTGGGTCCTCCTCGCCAAGGAGGCCAGCCACGGCCTTTACGAGATGGTGCCGGCCTTTATCGCCGGCCTGCTGGTCACCGTGGTGGTGAGCCGGCTCGACCGTTCACAATACCCGGGAGGAAAGCACGCCGATGGAAATCCAGAGCCAGGCCTTTGAAGTCCGCCGCGACCAGCTCGCCGAGACCCGCATCGTCAGCGAAGCCATGCCGCCGGCCGAGCCCGGAGAGGCGCTGCTGCGCATCGATGCCTTTGCCCTCACGGCGAACAACGTCACCTACGGCGTTACTGGCGACATGATCGGGTACTGGCAGTTCTTCCCCGCAGCGGATTCCGGCTGGGGCCGCATTCCCGTCTGGGGTTTCGCCGACGTGGTCTCGAGCGGTATCGACGAGGTGGCGGAGGGCGAGCGCTTCTACGGCTACTTTCCCATGGCCGGCCACCTGCTGGTGCAGCCGACGGCGGTCGGCGATCGCAGCTTCACCGATGGCGCCGCGCATCGCGCGGCGCTGCCGGCCGTGTACAACCAGTACCAGCGCTGCACCGCGGACCCGCTGTACCGCCCGGAGCACGAGGCACTGCTGATGCTCTTCCGCCCGCTGTTCACCACCGGCTTCTTCATCGACGACTTTCTTGCCGACAACGAATTCTTCGGCGCGGGCACGGTGCTGCTCTCCAGCGCCTCCAGCAAGACCGCGGTGGGTCTTGCCTGGCTCCTGCACCGGGCGCGCAAGGGCCAGGTGCGCGTGGTCGGCCTCACCTCGCCGGGTAACAGGCGCTTCGTCGAGTCCCTCGGCTGCTACGATGCCGCCGTGACCTACGACAAGCTCGGCGCACTGCCGAAGGGTCCGGTCGTGTTCGTGGACATGGCCGGTAACGGCGATCTGCGCGCGTCGATCCACCGCCACTACGCCGACGACCTGGCCTACAGCTGCTCGGTAGGTGTGACCCACTGGGAGTCGGCGGCGCTCGGCGGCAACGACGACCTGCCCGGCCCGAAGCCGGAGCTATTCTTCGCGCCGACGCAGGTCGCGAAGCGCAATGAAGACTGGGGGCCCGCCGGCGTGGCCGAGCGCCTCGCCGCCGCCTGGACCCCGTTCGCGGAGGAGGCGGCGGGCTGGCTGACGGTGCGGCGGGAGCATGGCCCCGACGGCGTCAGTGCCGCCTACCGGAGCCTGCTCGAGAACCGCGCCGACCCCGCCGAAGGACTCATCCTGTCGCTCTAGGAGACCCGCTCATGAAGCCGTTCGATCGCCGCACCTTTACTCGAGGCCTCGCCGCCGCCGGCGTTAGCGCTGCGGCCGGGCCGGCCCTTGCCGCCGCCAGCTGGGGCAAGGCCGACCTCGTCGTCCTCGGCGGCACGATCTACAGCATGGACCCGGCGCAGCCGCAGCCGGAAGCCTTCGCCGTGCGCGGCAACCGCATCCTGGCCGTCGGCAGCGCCGACGACATCCGCGATCTCGCTGGCCCGGCAACGGAGGTTGTCGATGCCCGGGGCCTCACGGTCACCCCGGGGTTCATCGACGCGCACAGCCACCCGCTCGCCGCCAACGAGGTGGTCAGCGCCAACGTCGACCTGCGCAGCATCGCCGCGATCCAGGCCGCGCTGCGCGAACGCGCGGCGCGCACGAATGCGGGCACCTGGGTGCTCGGGCACATGTATGACGACACCAAGCTCGCCGAGGGCCGGCCCCTCAACCGCCGCGACCTGGATGCGGTCTCCACGGAACACCCGATCTTCGTGAAGCACCGCGGCGGCCACACCGCCGTGGTCAACAGCCGCGCCTTCGACATCGCCGGTGTCACTCTGGAAACACCGGACCCGGAAGGCGGCAAGTTCTACCGCGAGGACGGGGCGTTCACCGGCAAGGTCGCCGAGCACGCGGTGGACGTGTTCGAGGCGGTGGGCGACTGGCCCACGGTGGACCGCGCGGGCCACGCCGAGAACGCCGCGCTCATCAGCCGGCGCATGGCCGCGTCCGGGCTCACGTCCACGACCGATGCCTGGGGCGACGCCACCGGCTGGCAGGCCTACAACGATGCCTACCGCGACGGCCGGCTTTCGCTGCGGGTGAGCTTCATGCCCGGCGGCAGGAACGAGATCTACGCCGCGATGAAGGCCGCGCGGCTGCACTCGGGCTTCGGCGACGCCATGCTGCGGGTGGGCGCCGTCAAGTACGGCGCCGACGGCTCGGCCTCGGAGCGCACCATGGCCATGAGTACGCCCTACAAGGGGCGGCCCGACGACTACGGCATCCTCACCATGAGCATGGCGGAGATCGACGCCGCGGTGGACGACGCCGTGGCCCACGGCTTTCGCATCGGCATCCATGCCAACGGCGACGTCGCGATCGACCGGGTGCTCAGCGCCTACGAGCGCGTGCTGGCGGACTGGGAAGGGCGGAACCCGCGCTTTCGCATCGAGCACTGCTCCCTGGTCACGCCGTCCCTGCTCGAGCGCATAAAGGCGACCGGCGCCGTGCCGACGCCGTTCTATACCTACGCCCATTACCACGGCAACAAGTGGGGCGACTACGGCGAGGAGAAGATGCAGCGCATGTTCGCGCACCGCTCGTTCCTGGACTACGACATTCCCGTTGCCCCGGCCTCGGACTTCACGCCCGGACCGTACCAGCCGCTCATGGCGATCCAGAGCATGGTCACGCGCAAGGACTTCAAGGGGCGCGTATGGGGGCCGAAGCAGCGCATCTCCGTGGCCGAGGCGCTGCGTATCTGCACTGTGAACGGCGCCTACGCGTCCTTCGAGGAAGAGCTCAAGGGTTCGATCACTCCCGGCAAGCTCGCGGATTTCGTGCTGCTCGCCGAGGATCCGCACACCGCGGAGCCGGACCGGATCAAGGACATTGCCGTGCTGCGCACGGTGATGGACGGCCGCACCATCTTCGAGGCCTGACCACGCGGGCGCCTCTCAGTCGCCCAGGCGGCTCCGCGCCAGCGCGCCCATCAGCCGCCGGCGCAGCCAGCGGGGCAGGTTGTCCGCCAGCAGCGTGCTGGCCCGGTTGAGGACACCTGGCACGACGATCGGGTCGCCGCGGAGCAGACCGCGCACGCCGGCGCGGGCGACGTCCTCCGGGCTGCCGATGATCACCCGCGGCAGCTCGCCGAAGCCCGGCGCATCGTCGGCGGCGTGGGCGATCATGCTCGTGTCCGTGATGCCCGGGCACAGGGTCGTGACGGTCACGCCCGAGCCGCGCAGTTCCTCGCCCAGGGCCTCGCCGAGGGAGAGCACGTAGGCCTTGCTGGCGGCGTAGGCCGCCAGGCCGACCACCGGCTGAAACGCGGCGATGGAGGCCACGTTCATCACATGGCCGCTGCCGCGCCCCTGCATCGGCGGTACGAACTGCGCGAGCAGGTCGGTCAGCGTGCCGGTATTCAGCTGCACCATGCGCTGCAGGGCCGCGGTGTCCATGGCCGTGAAGTAGCCGGCCTCCAGCAGCCCGGCGTTGTTCACCAGCACGTCCACGGCCAGGCCCTCGCGCTCGAGACGGCGTGCGAGGCGCGCGGCTGCGCCCGGTTCCAGC
Source organism: uncultured Halieaceae bacterium (assembly GCA_913048495.1). Taxonomy (GTDB): domain Bacteria; phylum Pseudomonadota; class Gammaproteobacteria; order Pseudomonadales; family Halieaceae; genus Pseudohaliea. The sequence goes on along the minus strand of CAJWWA010000032.1, from coordinate 2,154 downwards.
AGGTCCGTGGTGCGCACGTGCGCCTCGATGCCGTACTTGTCCTGCAGCCGTTTTGCCACGCTGCGCAGCTTGCCGGTGCGCCGAGCGACCAGCACGAGGTCATAGCCGCTGGCGGCGAGTTCGCTGGCCAGGGCTTCGCCGATGCCGGCGGAGGCGCCGGTGACCAGCGCGAGGTGTCGTTCCTTGCTCATGGGGTTGTCTCCCGTTGCCGGCCCCGCTCAGGGCGAGGGGGCGAGGTACTCCACGTCGATGCGCCGGCCCTCGGTCGGGTCGTAGCGAAACAGGCCGCGCACGGCCAGGCGCTGGCCGAGGTAGGGCGCGAGGTCGTCGCCCCAGGCGAGCTCGACGCGGTTGTAGCCGTCGTCCTCGATCCAGTAGTGCTCCGGGTCCGGGTGGCTGCGCAGCATGCCCACGGCGACGACCGTGCGCCCGTGGTAGGCGGCCTGCTGTGCCACTAGCTGGTCGAGGGAAACCTCGACGGCCTCGCGGCCATTGCAGGCGGCCAGGGCCGCGAGGGTGAGGACAAGCAGCAGCCGATGCATGCGTCGCTCCCGGAAAAAGTTGGTTTAATTGTAGGAGGTCTGCGCTCGCAAGTCCCGGGGGCGTCACCTATGATGCAGTACCGGGGTGCAACGTGCCCCGACGCAGCGCACCATGGACTCGCAGACAACAGACTACCTCGCCACCGTTCGCGCGCTCTCGGACCGCATCGTCGAGGCACAGCGGCCCATCCGTATCCTCGACGCCATCAAGTGGCACAGCGACGTGCGCGAACGCTTCTTCGCCAGCGGTTGCCGCGAACTGCCCGCGGTAGACGCCGCCTTCTACGCGGAGCGGAACCCCCTCGACTTCGAGCCCCGCGAGAAACGCATGGAGCTCCACGGGATCGAGCGCGACATCGCCCGGCAGCTCGGCCAGCTGAACCCGCTCTCCGGCATCATGCGGCGCATCTGCCGCGAGTACACCACGGTGGTGCGCATGCTCGAGGTCCGCGGCACCGAGGACTTCGGCCGCTATGCGGAAGACCTCTACGGCGCCGCGTCCGACGTTTTCCACGCCGGAGACCCGACGCTGGCTGACCTCGGCACGGTGATGGAGGAGACCGTCGCCAACCTGTTGCGCAACGACTCCATGGCCGAGGCCGAGAAGACCATCGACGCGGCGACCGCCGTCGAGCACCTGAACGCGCGCTTCTCGGCGACCTTCCCGGAGGCCGGTATCCGCGTACTGCTCAACGACCAGATGACCGCCGATGCCGCGGCGGGCTCCGATTACCTTAAGATCCGCAGCGACGCGCGCTTCAATGCCCAGGACCTCGACGTGCTCGAGGTGCATGAAGGCTGGATTCATCTCGGCACGACGCTGAACGGTGCCGCTCAGCCCTACTGCACCTTCCTCTCCAAGGGTCCGCCCTCGGCCACCACCACCCAGGAAGGCCTGGCGGTGCTCACCGAGATCCTCACCCTGAAGTCCAGCCCCGGCCGGCTGCAGCGCCTGGTCAACCGGGTGCGGGCCGTGACCCTGGCGGAGCAGGGGGCGGACTTCGTCGAGGTGTTCCGCTACTTGCGCGATGCCGGCATCGGCGAGGACGAGAGCTACGGCACGGCGGTGCGGGTATTCCGCGGCAGCCTGCCCTCCGGTCCTCCATTCACCAAGGACCTCGCCTACATGCGCGGTTTCGTGCAGACCTTCAACTTCCTGCGCCTGGCGATGACCGAGGGCCGGCTCGACACGCTGCCGGTGCTCTTCTGCGGCAAGATCACGCTCGAGGACATCAAGACCCTGCAGCTGCTCATGGAAGAAGGCGTCGTCGCCGCGCCGCAGTTCGTCCCCCCGCACTTCGCCGACCTCCGCGGCCTCGCCACCTGGATGAGCTTCTCCCGCTTCATCGCCAGCCTGAGCTTCGACCAGCTGCATGCGGACTACGGGGCGCTGCTCTAGACTCTGGTCTCGTGAACTACTACGACCGCAACGTCGACACCCTCAGCGAGCGCTACCTGGCCCTGGCGCCCGATGAGGTTCATGCCAGCTGGGCAGGTGCAGTGCTCGATGGACGCACGCCGGGGCTTGCCTGTGATGTCGGTGCGGGTAGCGGCCGGGACGCAAACTGGCTGGCGGAGCAGGGCTGGGAGGTCATCGCCGTTGAGCCCAGCC
>CAJWWA010000031.1 GCA_913048495.1 uncultured Halieaceae bacterium | reverse complement strand
ACCATCACCATCGACAGCACGCCCGCCTGCTCGACGACACCGATGGCGAGCGCCACCGCGCTGAACACGAGCAGCGCCCGCCCCGGCAGCGGCCCCCGGCGGCGAAACGGCGCCTGGGCCAGCAGGGCGATGACCACGCCGAGACAGCCGGTGACCAGGGAAAACAGGACACTCGCGCGGATCGTCACCCGTTCAGCCGACGTCAGCGCAAGGTAGCCGCCCTCGCCGAACAGCGGCGCGGTGAGCCAGAGGTTGCCGGCAATGCCGCAGCCCAGCTGCAGCAGGATCAGCCCGCCGAGGAGCCGTCCGAGTCCCTTGTCGTCGAGGTGCATAGCGAGCAATCCGTGATGAACAGCCTGGCAGTATGCCCCGCCCGCGACCGACTGAGGCCCGCCCGCCGCACGATTCATCGCAGGAATCCATCACCCTGTCGAAGGCGGGCCCTCTCCGGCGTATTCAGTGCCCGACGAGCTGCTGGCCGACCAACCCCAGGAGAAAACCCAGGATGGCACCGAGCGGTGGCGCCCAGTGGTTATCCAGGTGAGCCTGGGGCGCGATGTCCTGGAACATCAGGTAGAGAATCCCGCCGGCGGCAAACAACATGATGCCGCCGACCAGGACGTGGCTGTCGGCAAGGACGAAGAAGCCGAACAGGCCGAAGAGCGGCCCGAGGGACGCCATTGCCAGGAACGCAGCGACGATCGCCGCGGCGCGGTAGGCGGTCGCAGCACGCAGTTCCCGGAAGGCGTTGAAACCCTCGGGGAGATTCTGCAGGGCGATGATCATGGCCAGGAGCGGACCCGCCGGCCCCTGAGCCGCCGCGGTAGCCCCCAGCGCAAGTGCCTCGGGCAGAAAATCAGTCAACATGGCGACCAGCTGACTCGCCGGCGTCCCGCGCCGTGCCAGCAGGATATCGATCGCCATGAACACCAGCGCACCGGCGACGAAGGCGAGACAGGCGGGCAGGATGGGCAGGGCTTTAAGACCCTCAGGTATCAGGACCAGCGCAACGGCCGCCAGCAGCGCGCCTCCCCCGAAGGCGATGACGCCGTGGCGGAACTCGTTCTCGAGCCAGGCAGGACGGATACGCTCGACACTGGCCAGGGCGGCGCCGACCGGCATCGTGATCCCCGCACCCAGGGTCAGCAGGACCACCGTCAACCACTCAGCCATGGAACGCCTCCCGAATCAGCGGCATTGAATGCCCTCTAACGATAATCAACGCCGGCGTCGACCGGTTGTGTTCAGGCATGGCGTGCCGGCACCCGGTAGAACGCGAGCGCGTTGTCGCACAGCACCGCCCTGGCGCCCGCGTCACCCAGCGCGTCCCCCACGCGGTCGATATCCGCGTCCGCGAAGGGCCGCGGCGCCCGGGTCGAGGGAAGATCCGAACCGAACAGTAGCGCGCCCGGGTTCGCCGCATGGAGGTCGCGCAGCGCAGCCTCGACCGGGAAGTCCACGCGACCGAAACCCGTGGCCTTCACCCGCACGCCACGCTCCACCAATGCCAGGAGGGCAGGCAGTCCGGCCCGGCTGAGGCCGAGGTGGTCGATGCAGACAGCGGGCAGCTCCAGCAGGGTGCGGCGCAAGTCGCCGAGCTCGGCGGCGTCGACGTAGAGCTCTGCGTGCCACCCCGCCAGCTCATGGAAACGGGCCGCCATGGCCCCGATATCCGCAGCGGCCGCCGAGCCACCGCGGCGAAGGTTGAAGCGCACGCCGCGAACCCCGGCCGCCGCCAGCGCCAGCACCTCGTCGTCGCTCACCGTTGGCGGCAGCTGTGTGACCCCGACGAACCTCTCACCCAGCGCTCGCAGCGCCGCGAGCAGGTAGGACTGGTCGAAGGCCTGGAAGGATCCGGACACGATCGCGCCACCGACCAGCGGCCAGGCCGCCGTGCGCGCCCGGTAGTCGGAAACCGTGAAAGGCGGCGGCAGGTAGCCGTCGTTCTCGACCAGCGGGAAGCGCGGGTCGATGATGTGCAGGTGGCTGTCGAACAGGGGCCGCGGTTTCAAGCCGGCACCGCATCCTCGTCACCGCTGGCACCCCGGCACCCCGAACGCCGCCGGACCGGCCGTGCCAACGGTGTCGTGCTCATTGGGTCTCATGGGCAGTGGAACCGAACCAGGTCGCCACCCGCGCCGCCGCCTTCGCCTTGACCGCGTCGTCGATGAACAGCGCGACCGTCGCCACGGCGGCGGTCAGGGTCACGAGGTCATCGCTGAAACCGATGGCCGGCAGGGCGTCCGGGATGGCATCGGCCGGGAGGACCAGGTAGGCCAGGGCGCCGTAGATGACCGAGCGGGCCCACGCGGGTGTCTGTGGCGCACGGGCCGCGTAGTAGAGCCAAAGCGCCTTCTCCACCACCTCGCGCCCCGCCGTCGTCGCGTGCTTGCGCAGCTTTGCCCAGAAGCCGCGCTCTACGAGCGCGCGGTCCGCTGCTGTCACCATCGCTGTGCTCCCTGGTCTGCAACTGCTGCCGACCCTCAAAGCCTAGCGCATGCACCGTCAGGCAGCGAGAGAGCGCTGTTGACGGGTCCACCGTTCATTCCTCGAGCCCGCCGACCGCTACGACCTGCAAGGGCTCGCCGGTCTCGTCCTGCAGCTGCTGATCGTAGGCCGCCTGCAGGCCCGTCATGTCGGCGGCGTCCTCGACGGGGCCGTAGTCGATCAGGCGCGGGTACATGGGCGAGAGGAGCGCGGCAATGATCCCGATGGCTGCGAACAGCGAGAAGGTATCCGTGTACCCGAGTTCCCGCGCCAGCAGCCCCACCAGCGGCGAACCGGCGGCCTGGCCCAGCGCGACCGCCATGAAGGGCAGCACCGGCCCGAGCGACAGCCGGCCCGGCAGGAGCCGTATGCCCGTCATCAGGTAGAGACCGGTCAGGCTCATGTAGGCGAGGCCGAAGACCATGGCGGAGAAGACCGACAGCGTGAGCTGGCCCGGGCTCGCGGCGAGCAGCGACAGGCTGGCTGCGAGCATCATCAGCATCAGCGACTGCGTGATCGGCGGGTTGTTCCGGTCCGCGAGGTCAGCCACTACCGCACCACCGAGGCCTGCCAGGCCCACGGCAAGCCAGAGCCCCCCGGTCGCCGCCCCCGGAAGCCCGCCGTTCGTCACCATGAGATCCGGCGCGAAGACCCAGTAAGCCGAGGCGACAAAACCCATGACGAATGCGAAAAGCGAAAGGCGCAGGAGACGCCACCACTGCAGCGCCGTGACGGGGGGCGGGGGCGCCGCATCGGCAGGCGTGATGCGCGAGACGGCGGGAATGACCACGGCCGCCGCGAGGACGCCGAGCGCCGCCAGCACCGCGAACACCGCGTAGGCGAAGCGCCAGTCGCCGGCGAGGAAGAACACCGCGGGTACCGAGAGCACCACGCCGATGCTGGTCCCGGCATTCATCACCGAGCTGACACGACCGTGCAGCGAGCGGTCGACCAGCGCCTGCATGGCCGCCGTGAGCGCCGGCATCATCAGGCCGGTACAGATGCCGCAGGCGAAGACGCCGGTACCGAGCATGAAGACATCGTCACTCGCGCTGATCAGCGCAAGCCCCGCCGTCCCGAAAACGCCGGACAGCACCGCCGCGTTGCGAGCGCCCAGCCGGTCGGCCGCCAGGGGCGCGACCAGGGTCGCCAGGACGAAGCTCACCAGCGGCAGCGCGCCGATGACCCCGACGAGCGCAGGGCGCAACGCCAGGTCGTCGCGGATCGGCGGCACGAACAGGCCGAACGCAAAGCGCGCGATCCCGTAGCTGATGGCGACCAGCGCGGCACCGAAAAGCGAGAAGCTGGTGCTGGAAAGCTCCCTGATAGCGACCTCCGTGCGCCCGGCGGTCTCGGGCGCAAGCTATGGGAATGAAGGTGCCATACCCCGCACCGCAGCTGTCAATGGGCCCCGGCGGTACGATGATCACTCACCCTCGAGTGCGTCGCGCTCCTCCTCGTAGTCCGCGTAGGGCTTGTCGAGCTGTTCCATGCACTCTTCGTAGCGCGTATCCGGATACTGCTGGCAGTCCACCCGCTGGCTCTCCTGGATGGCGTTGTAAACCTGCTGGTTGCTGCACGCCGTGGCGCCGAGGCAGAGCACCAGCAATGGGGAGGCCGCCCGGATTCGACCGGACAGGAGCCGGGCTTTGGTGCTGTTCATGACCATGTGTTCGCCTTGTCGTCGAAATCCGCGCGCACCACGGGCACCACGCAGAAGCGGTGGCCGGTGGGCGCCTCCATCACGCACCAGTCCTTCACCTGGCCGACCCGCGTTGCGCCCAGCGCCTCGAGACGGGCCACCTCGGCGGCCACGTCGTCGGCCTCGATGTCGATGTGAACGCGGCTGGGATGGGTAACCCGCTGCAGTTCCAGGTACGGTTGGTCCGGCGCCGTGCGGAACGTCACGTAGCGGTCACCTTCCCGGGCCGGCAGCGCGTCGTAGCCCAGCGCCTGGCCCCAGAAGCGCTCTGCCTCGGCGAGGTCGTCGCCCTGGCAATCGATGATGAACCCTGCAAAGCGACTCTTGTGCATGGCCGCGCGCTACTCCTCTCAGGCTGGGATGAAACCGGCACTCGCCCGCACGCTGACGGGGTTTCCGTCCGGGTCGACACAGCGAACGATGGTACCCCAGTCATTCTCGATCAGCCGGGCATGGCTGTCGTGCGCGCGGATCGTGTTGAAGGCTGCGTGAATGTCCGCCACGTTGAAGCGCAGGATCGTCGCGGTCTGGGCCGGGGACTTCTCCTCGGCCGAGGCCACACCGCCAGTCTCGATCATGAGATAGGCCGAGCCAAAGGCGAGGCAGGTCAGGCGGAAGTCCCCGTCCACCTTCGAAAACTGTTCCTCAAGACCGAACACCGTCTTGTAGAACGCGACGCAGGCATCAAAGTGATACACATTCAGGATGATGCCGCACTGCTCAACCTTCACGCTGAATCCTCAGTGGCATGGTGAATCCTCGGTGGCGGCTGCGCCGCGGGAGCGCCGGCCGGGGGCTCAGGCGCGCCCGGAAAAGCGCGCCCGGATGAGGCTCGAGCTTAGCAGATAAGCGGAGAGCACGATGTACAGGAGGTATTCCGCCGCCATCACGTAGTAACGCTGCACACCGTCACCGAAGGCCCGGAAATCCACGGTCTCGATAAAGCACAGGGTGGCGAGCGTCGCGTACAGGGTGATGGTGGCAAAGGGCGTGTATCGCCAGCGCAGGGCAAAGCCGAGCAGGAAGACCGAGCCGGTCAGCAGGAGGAGAATCCAGTGCAGCAGCTGGGTGCCAGCAGGGAAATTCGGGTTCTGGAGACCGACAGCCACCGAGGGGTCGAGATACTCGGCCAGGCCCAGACCGCCCCAGGCGACCAGCGCTGCCTTCACCAGGACCAGTATATGGGGAGTGTATCGACTCATGGCTGAATCGTGGAGGGTTTCATGGCGCCCAGAGCTCGATCTTGTTGCCTTCCGGATCGATCACCCAGCCGAACACACCGTAGTCCGTATTCTCCGGCCCCTCGGCAACCTCGCCGCCGTTCGTGCGCACCCGATCCAGCACCGCCGCGACGTCATCGACCACGAAGTTGATGAGGTGGCCTTTGCTGGTACCCTCGAAGTAGGGCGAGTCCACCGGGAAGGCGGACCACACGCCGTAGGCCTTTTCCGGCAGCGCACCTTGCGGGAACAGCACCCCGTCGAAATCGTCGGCGAGCGACAGGCCCAGGCAGCGCCGGTACCAGTCACAGAGCCCGGCCGGATCGGCAGACCGGACGAACACGCCGCCGATCCCCAGTACCCTCCCCTTGCTCATGCTCTTCCTCCCTGCAACGCCCGGGCAGGTTGCCGCGGAGCGGCGGTGGCCCTCCAATCAGGCAGCGCGGCGCCCTTCCAGGTCTTCGATAAAGCGGCGCTTGTCCTCGGGCGAGATGAGCACCGTCTTGCCCGAGCCGTAAGCCACGCGCAGCCGGTCCAGCGACAGCGCAGGACTGGACAGCGGATTGGACGTAGGCGTGATGCTGGTGATCTGCGCGAGCGGGATACGCCAGCGGAAAGGACCAGAGGTGACCTCCAGCCGCTCGTCAGTGAGCGTGTAGCGGGTGGTGGCCAGGAGCCAGAGCGGCAGACCGATGCCGCCCAAGAGTGCTGCCAGCGGCACGAGCAATTCAATGCCGCTCGCCGTGCGGAGGGACACGATCGACGCCCCCAGGCATGTGACGGCCGCGGCGACCAGAACCGCAACCAGCCAACGATCAACCCTCGAACGATACACCGTGCTCACGACCCAGTTCCCCAAAGCGACGAGACCCGGCCCTCAGTATGCACACTCTTCCCGTAATGCACGAGCAGCGGTTGGCTGGCGTTACCCGGCACTACGGCCTTGTGACCGGTAGACATCTGCCGCGTATGGCCTGCTCTGGAAACGCCCGGCCGTGGTGCCAGCCGGCGCGCAGCGGAGTTGCATCAGCTGACAATCACCGGAGATGTGCCGATCGCTCAATCCGGCAGCGCCTCGAAGGCCGGGGCGTTCACCAGCGCCTCCTCCCAGGCGGCCTTGCTGGCTGAAAAGAGGTGTGCCGTCGGCGACATGCCGATAGCCGTGTCCAGGCACCCTGCAGGAACGACAAGCAGACCCGCGATCGCGTTGCTGGGCAGGGCAGAACCGCAAAGCTTGCAGAAGCTCTTGTGATGGCGGGTGCCTGGAAGCTGGAAAGACGTCACCGCATCGGCGCCCGAGTGCCAGAGCAGTTCCGCGGAGCGCGAAAACAGATTAGCCGCATGAGCCGAGCCGGTATCCTTCTGGCAGTGACGGCAGTGGCACAGGTAGAAGCTGTCAAACGCTCCTTTCACCTCGAAACTCACGGTGCCGCAAAGACACGAACCTCTATGGTCATTCATCAGGCCGATTCCATGGCTTCGGGTGGAACATAGCAATCTCCTTCGCAAGGGCCGAATGCAGCAGCAACCCGGGCGAACGGTTGCGCTGCCTGTGTCAATGCAGATGGGGTGGCGCTTCTACCGCTCAATGCCATCCCGGTGTCAGTCGGTGGTGAGCTCCTTACCGATGAGCCACGGCATGAGTGCGAATACGATGAGCATGACTACATAGACTGCGCCGGCAACTGGATCCCGGCCCGCCAGGTACTCGCGAATACTCAGCCCCTGGAGGCCCAGAACCACGGAAAACTCCATGATGAGCAGAAGAATGAGGGCCAGCAGCCCTGAATAGAGGTATTCCACCCGGCGAGACGCCCTGAAGCGTCGCGTGGCGTAGCGGGCCGCGAGATACGTGGCGGCCAGCATCAATGGTGCTTCGATAAGTTCAGCGGTGCGAACTCCCAGGTGTGGAACGACCCAGAGAACTCGAATCGTTCCGAGTATAAAGCCAACGCCGAAGACCAGGCAGAAATAGACGACGCCGCGGAGCACTGCTGCTTCCTGCCGCTGTCTAACGCCCAGCGAAGCAGCGGTAAAGCCGTCCGCTTGCGCTTCTTGTCATGTGCGCGTTTTCCATCGCGCTGGATGCCGGCTCCCATGCATGACTACTACTACGACAATCTCCGATTCAACAACTCGATAGAAGACCGCGAAAGGGAACCGGGAAAGAAGCGCCCTGTCTGTGCTTCGATGCACCATTGGATATGCTTCGGAGTTACCGCCGATGTGCTCGAATGCCTCAAGCACTGAATCCAGAAAATCATTGCCTAGCCCGGATAGTTGCGACTCGTACCAAGTAGCCGCTTCCGCCAGGTCAAATTCCGCCTCTTCCCTGAGCCGGACAGGAAGTTTCATAGGCGCCTGCGTATGTCCGAGACAACCTTAGATGCAGGGCGCCCAAGTTCACCATCGAGTTCAAATTTGTCGAGGCGTCGATCTAGCTCTGACACCTGTTCCGGCGTCAGGGGTAAAGCCTTCTGATCGCTAGCGATGCTGTCCCACAAGTCCTCGAAAAGGCGAATACGGTCCTCTACCGGCAAGTCTCTAAGATCTTGGTTCATTCGCGAATGTTACCTCTCTTGTGTGGGCTATCGAGCGCTCATAACGCCCGCATTTGCGGCTGGTTTGGAGCTTAGCGGAACACCAGTCCGGCAAAATGCGCTTGTTAGGCAGCCGTTCTTGTTGCATACAGAAATCTCGCATACCCTATCTCGGACGCATTCTTTGTGAGTTCGATATTCACCCAAGCAACAACATCACTAAAGGGGCGATCCCTAAAAGGAAACTTCGTTCTCTCTGACGATCGCATATCTTGATCATTGACAGTAGACAGCCAAGCTTTCCATTCTTCGTGGAGTGATTGGAGCCATGATCTTGCGTCAGCTGAGGCGCTTGGGCAGGTAATCGATTCTTGATTAAAGCTTGAATCGCCAAATGAATGATTTATTGCCATCGACCACCAAAAGCCTATGTGCCAAATAGTCCAGGCGATGCTTGGTGGACCTAAATCATAGCCCTCATGATCTGGCCACTCTCCGCGATACGTGTTCCCCAAAAAAGCCACGTGCAGCCCGCGGGTTGATGGACGCCACATGCACTCGTTGTCATTCAAATCCTCAAGGTGATACGACGCAAGGCTCCACGCAATTTCATGCTGCCGCAATAGCAGGTCGGTAATTTCTTGGGGCATACCCTGCATCCTTGGTTTGCTGTCTAACGCTCGCGGTTGTGGCGGCAAGCCGCGCAGCGGGTTGGCGTCCCAACCAACCCGCGCTTGTTAGGTGTCGTTGCTCGCATACATTTGATTCCAAAGTTTACTGAACCGAACTTCTAGGTTCCGCTTTTCATCGGACAATGAGCGAGGATAGCCTAGTACCATTTTTCTAATGCGCAGATCCGAGTAAAGTCTTGATACCTCAGCTTCGCCGAGGTGATAGCTATGCGCTAACGCGTTGCGAAGTTTCCTCAGACTAAGCAGTGATGCGATGAAATTATTGCGTGACCGCGTGGATCCACCCAAATCAGTATTCTTAAGCAGCTCAGTCTTTTGGTGTAGCGAAAGCTTGGATATAAGATGCGTGTAAAGCACGAACCGAGGCTCAGGCACGCCGAAAAATTCTGTCAGCAAGTAATCGAGCCGACTCTCGAACACGGCAGCAAGTTTGATGACTCGACCGGCGAGTGCGTCCTCGTGAAGCAGTTTTTCAAACTTCGCTTGGCTCACAAAAACACCTAACGCTTCAAGCAGGGGCGCGCGTTAGCGCGTCCCGGCGCGAAGCGCCGTTGCTGCCTTGACTGGTTAATTGTGCTACGGCCTATGATCTGTGCTCTTTGCATAACGATTTCCAGAAGTCCTTGTAGGGCATCACAGACTCATGCTTTGCACGCCAATGTGCGTCGATGCCGTCCCAGCCGTTACCTTGGAAAACGTGGCCACACTCCGGGCACTTTCGAGGCCGGTCGAGATTCACTTTCTTTTCGCAGCACCTACAACTCATAGAAGCTCCAGCACATTTAACGCTGCCAGCAGCCGGCGGCCAAGCCGCGCAGCGGTTTGGACGTCCGGCGACCGAAGGGAGCGAACTGCCTGGCCTGGTTAGGTGGTGACTGCACGGCGCTTCCTGCATGCAAGCAAAACAACCGCTAGCACCATACCAACTGGCGCGAGCAGGAGATAACCCTGCCCGAAATAGAACGTGCTATCTCGCGACACAACGAATGGCAGACAAGCCGAGAGAACAAAATACATAGCCACAGCCGCGGATCGATTCGCACCAATTTTGGCAAGGTAAACAGCGAGCAATGCAGACGTGAACAGAACAAATACACCACCTGCGGCGAATACTGGCATTGACCAATAGGCGGCGAATGCCAGAAATATCGTCAGCAACGACCCAACACGAATTAATATCCGCTCGTAGCTCATCGAACCATCTAACGCTGCCAGCAGCGGGCGGCCAGACCGCGCAGCGGTTTGGACGTCCGGCGACTGAAGGGAGCGAACTGCCTGGCCTGGTTATTGTGCCGGTAACTGATAGACATAGAGCTTTTTACTCCCGCTGCGAACATCCAATACGTACCTCGCACCACAGCCTCTGCAACGAGCGGGGTTCTCCTCCGAACTACCGCGCTGGTCTTTGCGAGCTATCGCCAAGATCGGGTGACAGCATTGCGGGCATTCAAAGGCAACATTATTCCCGAAAGTGTCTCCTGGAACTTCATCCCCTCTGCCATCAAATATTGGGAAATCTGTGATCTTCACGCGGACATTAGGCGCTATAACGCCTTGGTCAGTGGACCAGTGTAGTGGAACAAATTTTATGGTAAAAAGAGCGAAGCGATACCATAAAATTTGTGGAGCGTAACTGGTTCCACTGCACCAACTTGTTATGCCTTTCTGCCCGCAACTGGCTCTTGAATATATTCAATATCAACTACGTTCCATGGCAAGCCTTTGTGTCGGTAGATACGCTTGCCTAGATCGGGATAATCTCCAACATCGTGGTCAAGTCGCTGACCCACGACAATGCACTTTAGGACTGAGGTGCCATTATTGAGCAGTTTGTGCGGCTTACCGCCTGCACGATAACCAATAAAATCACCCACACTTACCTCGCAAGTGCTTTCGCCTATGGTTGCTAACGCTTGCCCTTCAAGGATATAAATACATTCGTCTTCGTAGTAATGAACGTGTAACTCGGTTGACTCAAAGCCTGGTTGAATTTCGATAAGATGAAACCCAAATCCAGTCAGCCCAACTAAATCACCTAAAGATTTGTTTACCCTCTGTGCATTCGGATTCAGAAAATGAGTTTTCTGCACGCCCTCATATTCCTCAATTTCCTTTTTGGTTAGGACATATTTATCCATGTGATCTCCATGAGGCATAACAGCTAAGTAGCCGGAAGGGGCCGCCTATCGCCGGTCCGGCTATCTCCAAGCGCACAGAACCCGTCAGCACGTCCCACTCCCGATAATCAATCAGTTACATCACTCGAAAGATAGCATCGGAAGATCACAGCTGCTCGCACGGCTATCCGATGCATCAGATTCGCCCAGGTGTGCTAGAGCAATTTCCCGCGATTTCAATGGCTTGCCTGGAAGACCTCCACCGCGCTGACATACATCCGCTGAAAAAGCACATTGGCGAGGCCGCGCCTGAGGCTATACTGTATATTCATACAGTACTTTGCAAGCTCCAATGGACGACATCCGACCCAAGGTGCCGGCGGTCCCTGTCCGCCTGTTCGACCAGCTGCGCCGACACATGCGTGATGGCGGCTACGCGTGGAAAACGGAGAAGACCTACCTCCACTGGATTCGGCGCTTCATCCTTTTCCATGGCAAGCAGCACCCGGCCAGACTCTCCGGCACGCACATCAATGAGTTCCTAAGCCAACTGGCGAACGAGGGCGGTTGCTCACCGGCCACGCAGCGCATTGCGCTCAACGCGCTCATCTATCTCTACAAGCGCTTCCTGGGCGTTGAGCTGGAGCAACTGGATTTCATCAAGGCGCAACCGAAACGCCGCCTGCCGGTGGTGCTGGGTCATACCGAGGTCCTGCGGATCCTCGAGCACCTGCAGGGCACTCACCGGCTGCTGGTCGAACTGCTCTACGGCGCCGGCCTGCGGCAGGCGGAGGCGCTCAACCTGCGGGTCAAGGACCTGGACTTCGAGCTGTCCACGATCACGGTGCGTTCGGGCAAGGGAGACAAGGATCGGTCCACGCTGCTACCGGAGAAGCTCAAGCCCGCGCTGAAGGAGCAGATTGGGTTTGTTTGTAGGCAGCACCAACGTGACATCGAGGATGGCTTCGGTGAAGTGTACTTACCGTATGCACTCGCGAAGAAGTATCCGAAGGCGGCTCGGGAAACGGCGTGGCAGTTTCTGTTCCCCTCCTCGTCCATCGGTCCTGATCCGCGCAGCGGCGTATTGCGCCGGCATCACCTGCACGAGTCGAGCCTGCGCAAGGCAGTTACGCAGGCTCGCCGTGCCGCAAGTATTCACAAGCCCGTCTCATGCCATACCTTCCGCCACAGCTTCGCCACACGCTTGCTGCAACGGGGTTACGACCTGCGCACGATCCAGAAACTGCTCGGGCACAGCGATGTCAGGACGACGGAGATCTACACGCACGTGCTCGGCCGCGGCGCCATGGGCGTGCTCAGCCCCCTGGACGGCGAGTAGCCGCTCATCCCCCATGCCCTACGTCGAACTCCACTGCCTCACCTGCTACAGCTTCCTCCGCGGCGCCTCGCACCCGCAGGAACTGGTGGAGCGCGCGGCGGCCCTGGGCTATGGCGGCCTGGCGATCACCGATGAATGCTCGCTTGCCGGGGCCGTTAAGGCTCACGTCGCGGCAAGGGAATACGGCCTGCCACTGATCGTGGGGAGCGAATTCCGGCTGGTGGAGGGCGTGCGGCTGGTGGCGCTGGCGCCGTCGCGGGCGGCCTACGGCGAGCTGTCCGGGCTGATCAGCCTGGCGCGGCGGCGCAGCCCCAAGGGGCACTACCGGGCAACGCTGCGCGACGTGATCTTCCACCTCAAGCGCTGCCTGCTGATCTGGCTGCCGGAGGATTCGGGCGAGGAGACCCGCGGCTACGGCCGGCAGCTGGCGCGCCTGTGCAAAGGGCGCGTGTGGCTGGGCGTGCACTACCTCCTCGGCAACGGCGAGGTGGCGCGCTACCTCGCCCTCAACCGGCTGGGGGCCGAGCTCGGGCTGCCGCTGGTGGCCTGCGGCGATGTGCGCATGCACACGGCGCAGCGCAAGCCGCTGCACGACGTGATGACGGCGCTGTACCACAACACCTCCGTGGAACGGCTGGGGCGCCGGCGCCTGCCCAACGCCCAGCAGCACCTGCGCAGCCTCGAGCAGCTGCGCGCCCTCTACCCCGACGAGCTGCTGGCCGAGACGCAGCGCATCGCCGCGCGCTGCGCCTTCAGCCTCGACGAGCTGCGCTACGAGTACCCGGAGGAGCTGGTGCCCCCCGGCCACACGGCGGCGAGCTACCTGCGCGAGCTGGTCGCCGCCGGCGAGCGGTCGCGCTGGCCGCGGGGCACGCCGGCGGCGATCCGCGAGCGCATCGACGGTGAGCTCGCGCTCATCCACGAGCTCGAATACGAGTACTACTTTCTCACCGTGCACGACGTGGTCCGCTTCGCCCGGGAGCGGAACATCCTCTGCCAGGGGCGCGGCTCGGCGGCCAACTCGGTGGTCTGCTACTGCCTGCACATCACCGAGGTGTCGCCGGAGCAGGTGTCGCTGCTCTTCGAGCGCTTCATCTCCCGCGAGCGCGACGAGCCGCCGGATATCGACGTCGACTTCGAACACGAGCGCCGCGAGGAGGTTATCCAGTACATCTACGAAAAGTACGGCCGGCGCCGGGCGGCGCTCGCGGCCACGGTGATCACCTACCGCGCGCGCAGCGCCGTGCGCGACGTCGGCAAGGCCCTGGGGCTGGACCCGGTGTTCGTCGACGACCTGGCGAAATCGCTGGCCTGGTGGGACAAGACCCGGGACCTGGAAAAGCGCTTCGAGGAGCAGGGCGTGGCTGGCCACGGGCGGACGGCGCAGCTGTTCTACAGCCTGGTGCAGGAACTGCTCGGCTTCCCGCGGCACCTGTCACAGCACGTCGGCGGTTTCGTCATCTCCCGCGGCCCGCTGTCGAACCTGGTGCCGGTAGAGAACGCGAGCATGCCCGAGCGCACGGTCATCCAGTGGGACAAGGAAGACATCGAGGCCCTCGGCATGCTCAAGGTCGATATCCTCGCCCTCGGCATGCTCTCGGCGGTGCGCAAGAGCCTGGAACTGGTCGGCGCCTACCAGCCGCGCATCCGCAGCATCGCCGACGTGCCGCGGGAAGACGCGGCCACCTACCGCATGCTGCAGCAGGCCGACTCCATCGGCGTGTTCCAGATCGAGTCGCGGGCGCAGATGACCATGCTGCCGCGGCTGAAGCCGGCCTGCTTCTACGACCTGGTGATCGAGATCGCCATCGTCCGCCCGGGGCCGATCCAGGGTGACATGGTGCACCCCTACCTGCGCCGCCGGCAGGGCCTGGAGCCGGTCAGCTACCCGGATGACGCCATCAAGGGGGTGCTCGAGAGCACCCTCGGCGTGCCCATCTTCCAGGAGCAGGTGATCCGCCTGGCCATGGTCGCCGCGGGCTTCTCCGGCGGGGAGGCGGATTCCCTGCGCCGGGCCATCACCAACTGGGGCAAGAACAGCAAGCTGCTCACCTTCGAGCGGAAGCTCACCGAGGGCATGATCGCGCGCGGCTACGACGAGGACTTCGCCCGGCGGCTGTTCGACCAGATCAAGGGCTTCGGCGGCTACGGCTTCCCGGAGTCGCACTCGGCGAGCTTCGCCCTCCTCGCCTACGTCTCGGCGTGGCTCAAGCGGCACCACCCGGCGGCCTTCTACGTGGGGCTGCTGAACAGCCAGCCCATGGGCTTCTACACCCCCTCGCAGCTTATCCAGGACGCGCGCCGCCACGGTGTGCTGGTACTGCCCGTGGACGTGAATGCGAGCGACTGGGACCACGAACTCGCGCTGGATGCGCAGGACCTGCAGCCGGCCCGCGGCCCCATCCGCCTCGGCCTGCGCCTGGTGAAGGGCCTCTCGCGCGACGGCGCCACGCGGCTTGTGGAAGCGCGCCGGGACGGCCCCTTCACCCAGGTGGCGGACCTGCGCCGGCGCGCCCGCCTCGACAGGGGCGACCTGCAGGCGCTGGTCGGCGCCGATGCGCTGGCCAACATCAGCGGCCACCGGCACCAGTCGCAGTGGCAAGTGATGGCCATGGAAAGCGCGAAACCGCTGCTGGCCTACGAGGCCGCCGAGCCGGTCGCGGCCCTGGACGACGCCGTGGCCCTCCCCGCCCCCGGGGTCGCCGAGGAGGTGCTGGCCGACTACCGCGCCCTGTCGCTGACGCTGCGCGCCCACCCGCTTTCGCTGCTCCGCGACCGCTCCCCCTTCGACCGCTGCAAGCGCCAGGCGGACCTCGCCGGCCTCGGCAGCGGCCGCTTCGTGCGCATCGCCGGCCTGGTCACCTGCCGGCAACGGCCGGGGACGGCATCGGGGGTCGTCTTCCTGACCCTCGAGGACGAGACCGGCAATGCCAACGTGGTGGTCTGGCCGCGGGTGCAGGAGCGCTTCCGCGCCGCGCTCATGAACGCGCGGCTATTGCTGGTGAAGGGCACCGTCGAGGCCCGGGAGGGTGTCATCCACGTCATGGCCGGCGCGCTCGAGGACTGTACCGACGCGCTGGAAGGACTCGGCGTGAAGTCCCGGGACTTTCACTAGGACGATGCGCCCCGGGCAAGCCAGCGCAGGCGAAGCTGCTTCTCCAGTTCCGTGATCACGAAGACGGCCACCCCCGCGAGCAAGACCACCACACCCTCGAGAAGCGGCACCGCCTCCGTGCCGAATACGGGCTGCAGCGGCGGCAGGTAGGTGATGGCGCACTGCGCCAACGTGACCGTCAGCACCGTGGCCCAGACGATGGGCGTGCCGCGGACACCCTCGAGGGTCAGCGATGGGCCGTGAAGTTTGCGGATGAAGAACAGGTAGAAGATCTCCATGACCACCAGCGTGTTCATGGCCAGGGTACGCGCGAGCTCGAGGCTGTAGCCCTGGGCGACGCCCCAGCGGTACATGCCGAACACGCCGACGGCAAAGAGGCTGGAGACGAATATCACCTGCCAGGCGAGATCCCGGCTGAGCAGCGGTTCGTCGCGATCCCGGGGCGGGCGCCGCATCGTGTTGTGCTCCGTGGGCTCGAAGGCCAGCGCGATGCCCAGGGTCACGGCAGTGATGAGGTTGACCCAGAGAATCTGTACCGGGGTGATCGGCAGTGACATTCCCAGCAACAGGGCGACGATGATGGTGATGGCCTCGCCGCCATTGGTCGGCAGGGTCCAGCGCAGCACCTTGCGCAGATTGTCATAGACCGTCCGCCCCTCCTGTACGCCGGCTACGATGGAGGCGAAGTTGTCGTCCGCAAGGACCAGCTCCGCCGCCTCCTTCGCCGCCTCCGAGCCGCTGCGCCCCATGGCGATTCCCGCATCGGCACGCTTCAGTGCCGGCGCATCGTTGACGCCGTCCCCGGTCATGGCGACCACGAGCCCGCGGCTCTGCAGGGCCACCACGAGGCGTAGCTTGTGCTCGGGACTGGTGCGGGCGAACACGTCGCAGTCCAGGGCGGCCTCCGCCAGCGCGTCGTCGTCGAGGTGCTCGATGTCTGCACCGGTGAGCACGTGCTCCGGCCGCGCGAGTCCGAGTTCGCGGGCGATCGCGACGGCAGTCCCCGCGTGGTCGCCGGTGATCATCTTCACGGCGATACCCGCCTCGGTGCAGCGCGCCACCGCCTCTATCGCCTCGGCGCGCGGCGGGTCGATCAGGCCGACGAGACCCAGCAGCTCCATCCCGCCCGCCACATCGGAGGCCTCGAGCACGGTTTTCTCCGCCGGCACCGTGCGCCGCGCCAGGGCCAGTACCCGCTGGCCGCTCGCGGCGATCTGCTCCGCCTGCGCCTGCCAGTGCCCGAGGTCGAACCCGGCGCCCGCTTCCCCGGCCGGGCTGCCACAGCGCTCGAAGACCGCTTCCGGCGCCCCCTTCAGGAAAATGACACCCTGCCCCTCGTGGTCGTGGTGCAGCGTCGCCATGAAGCGGTGCCGGGCATCGAAGGGGATCTCGTCAGTGCGCCGCCACTGGCGCCGAAGCTCCCGATCCGGCCGGCCGGCGCGGCCCGCCAGCGTCAGCAGGGCGCCTTCCATGGGATCGCCCTGGACGGTCCAGCTGCCGTCCTGGCCGTGGCGCAGCGCCGCGTCGTTGCAAAGAACGCTGGCCGTGGCCAGCAGCTCGAGGGAATGCTCCATGTCTCCACCATGCGTGCAGGGCTCGATACGGCCCTCCGGTGCGTATCCCTCCCCGCTCACCCGGTAGCGGTCGCCGGCAGCGGTGAGCACGGTCGCCACCATCATCTCGTTGCGCGTCATGGTGCCGGTCTTGTCGCTGCAAATAACGGAAACGGCGCCCACGGCCTCGATGGCGGGCAGCCGGCGGACGATGGCACAGCGCCTTGCCATGGCCTGAACGCCCACGGCCAGGGTGATAGTCAGCACCGCCGGCAGCCCCTCGGGAATGGCCGCCACGGAGAGCCCCACCACAGCCATGAACAGCTCAGCAAAGGGCTGGCCGGTCACGAAATAGCCGAAACCCAGGAGAACGCCGGCGAGGGAAAGGATGACCAGGGTCAGCATCCGGGCGAAGCGGTCCATCTGCCGTAACAGGGGCGTTTCCAGGCCCTCGACCGCCGACAGCAGCCCGCTGATCCGGCCGATCTCCGTGGCTGCACCGGTCGCCGTGACGACACCGCGGCAGCTCCCGCTGGCGAGCAGGGTGCCCGAAAACAGCATGCTGGACCGGTCGCCGAGCGGCGCATCTTCTGCGACCGCCTCGACGGACTTTTCCACGGCCATCGATTCGCCGGTGAGAATCGCTTCCTGCACCGTCGCGCCGCGGCAGGCCAGCAGCCGGAGATCCGCCGGCACCCTGTCGCCGGCCTCCAGCAGCACCACGTCACCGGGGACCAGGCCTTCGCTGGGGAGCTGCAAGCGCTCGCCATCGCGCAGCAGGGAGGCGCGCGGCGCCAGCATGTCCCGGATGGCGCCCATGGCCTTCTCGGCCTTGCCCTCCTGTACAAAACCGATGATCGCATTGACCAGCACCACTGCCAGGATGACGCCGGTGTCCAGCCAGTGACCGAGCAGCGCGGTCACGAGCGCCGCCGCGAGCAGCACGTAGATGAGCACGTTATGGAAGTGGGCCAGGAAGCGCAGAAGCGCCGGCCTGGGCGCCGGGCCCGGCAGGCTGTTCGGGCCATGGCGCTCGAGGCGCGCGGCCGCCTCTGCGGCGCTCAGGCCCTGCTCGTTGCTGTCGAGTTCCGACAGGACCTCGCACACACCCATGGCGTGGAAGGATGTCATGGTCAACTCCGATGACTTGTCCGGCAGCCCCGCGCCGTCGCCCGCCCGGGGCCGCGCGACCTGCACGATCCGGTAAAGCTTAACCGCTGCGGAGATCCGACCGCGAGCGGGCGGCGGGCACGGGAATCCAGGCGGAAACGCGCCGGCCCCTGCGCTGGACAACGGCGTGCAGAGCTGCGCCGTTGCGGCCCGGCAGGTGTTTGCTAGACTCAGCCGCGTTTGGGCAGTCGCCGACGCGGCTGCCGCCATGACCGGCGGAGAGCGGGACTATCGCGGATCTCGACATCGACATCGCGGCCGTCGACCTCGGCGTCATCGCGGCCTACTTCCTGGCCATCGCCGTCATCGGCGTGGTCGTCGCCCGGCGCACGCGCAGCGGTGAGGACCTGTTCCTGGCCGGGCGCAGCCTGGCCTGGGGCGCCGTGGGCCTGTCGCTTTTCGCCTCCAATATTTCCAGCTCCACGCTGGTGGGCCTCACCGGCGATGCCTACCGCACCGGGCTGGCGCCCTCGGCCTACGAGTGGATGGCGGGCCTCCTGCTGCTGTTCGGCGCGTTCACCTTCTTCCCGTTCTTCCTGCGCAGCGGGATCTCGACCATCCCCGAGTTCCTGGAACGGCGCTTCAACAGCGCCCTGCGCAAGTACTTCTCCGCGATCACGATCTTTCTCTCGGTGATCGTGGACACGGCCGCGGGCCTCTACGCCGGTTCGCTGGTGGCGCAGGTCTTCCTGCCGGACCTCAACCTGTCGGTGTTCATCGTCGCCCTGGCGCTCATCGGCGGCATTTACACCGCGGCCGGGGGCCTCGCCGCGGTGGTCTACACGGACGTGATGCAGGCGGTGATCCTCATCGCCGGCACCACGGCGCTGGCGATCATCACCTTCGCCCAGTTCGACTTTTCCTGGACAGCGGCGACGCAGGCACTGCCGGACAACCACCTGTCCATCGTCCAGCCGATGAGCGACGACGTGCTGCCCTGGCCGGGGCTGATCCTCGGCGTGCCGGTGCTGGGCTTCTACTACTGGATTCTCAACCAGTACATCGTGCAGCGCGTGCTCGGCGCCCGGGACATCACCCACGCCCGCCGCGGCGCGATCCTGGCGGGGCTGCTCAAGCTCACGCCCCTGTTCATCATGATGCTGCCAGGCGCCTTCGCGGTCACCCTGCTGCCGGACATCGAGTCGCCGGACAAGGTCTTCCCGACGCTGGTGCAGGAGTACCTGCCGGTAGGCCTCACCGGCCTCGTGCTCGCCGGGCTGATCTCGGCCATCCTGTCCAGCGTGGACTCCGCGCTGAATTCGGCCTCCACGCTGCTCGTGCTCGACTTCCTCGAGCCCGCGCGCGGCAGGAAACTCACCCCGGTGGAGGGACGGCGCTACGGCACCGTGGCCACGCTGGGCTTCATGGTCGTCGCCATTGGCGTCGGCGGGCATCTGGGGGTCAATGGCGCGGCGGCGAACGCCTTCGCCGGCGTGATCTACATGGCGCTGATGTTCATGGTGCTGGGCGCGGTGCTGCTGCGCACGGGCACAGTGAAGGCCACCGAGCTCGGCGGGCTGTACAAGTCCATGCCGATCACCACGCTCTTCGCCATCATCGGCGCCCTGTCGGTGATGGGCGCGCCCCTGTTCTCAGGGTTCGTCGCGAAGACGCTGATCCTGTCCGCGACCCATTACGAACATCATGATCTCGCCTATACGCTCC
>CAJWWA010000030.1 GCA_913048495.1 uncultured Halieaceae bacterium | reverse complement strand
ACCGTTAACGCTGCCGGCAGCAACCAGACATTGTCACTGGATGCCAGCGCAGGTCAGGGCTTGACCATCGCTTCGCTGGCCGGTTCGATTACCGGAGGCGGTACCGCTGCGGTGGGTCTTGCTGCGTCGGTCAACCGCATTGCCGCTGATCGCCGCGCAGTGATCGGAGGCGGCAGCCTGATTGATGGCTTTGCCGATGTCAGCCTCAAGAGCGGTGTGCAGCAGGCGATCTATTCGATCGCTGTTGCCGGTGGCGGTGCCGGTACGGTAGCCGTTAACGGCGCGACCACCACCAATATTCTGGATGGCGAGGAGCGGGCAGAGATTCTCGATAGCCAGCTCGACAACGTGGGTAACCTGTCGCTGTCTGCAGCGGAAGGGGACCGCACCATCTGGGGCCTTGGTGCGGTTGTCAATGGCGCCGGCACCGCTGCGCCGGGCGGCGGCGAGGATGCGCTCGCCGTCGAGGTAGGACTCCTTCACCGGCGCGGGACCGATGCGCACGGCCTCGTCGGCCGCGGCAACGTGCGGCGCCTCCGCATCGGCGTCGGAATAGACGGCGATGGTGCGATAACCCGCGGCGCGGGCGCTGCGGATGACCCGAACGGCGATCTCGCCCCGGTTGGCAACCAGCACACTGTCGAAACGGCTCATGTCAGGATTCCTCGCCGCCGGCCCAGGCCGGGGCACGCTTGTCGGCAAAAGCGCGCATGCCCTCGCGGGCCTCGTCGCCGAGCATGGCATCGGCGAAGCGCTCGGCGGCGAACTGCACCAGGGCCTGGCGGTCGGCGCCCGCCGCGCTCTCGCGGATGATCTGCTTGGTCAGTGCCACCGCCCCCGGCGCGCAGCGGCGGGCCTCGTCGAGGAGCGACGCGAGGCGCGCGTCCAGGGCCTCGGCATCGGCAAGGGCCTCGTTCACGAAACCGAGCCGGGCCGCCTCCGCACCGTCGAAACGCTGCGCCGTGAGCAGGAGGCGGCGCGCCTCGGCAAGGCCCACGCGCCCGATCACCACCGGGGTGATCTGCGCCGGCGGGATGCCGAGGGAGACCTCGGTCAGGGCGAAGCGGGCGTCGGCGGTCGCCAGCACCAGGTCCGCCAGGCAGGCGATGCCGAGCCCCCCGGCCATGGCGGCACCCTCGATGGCCACCACGAACAGCTGCGGCAGCGCATCGATGGCCGCCATGATCTGCCCGAAGGCAGCGTTGGCCTCGACGATCGCCGCGCGCTCCGCGCCGCCCTGGAATACCTCGCGGAACTGCTTCAGGTCGCCCCCGGCACAGAACACGCCGCCGCGGCCGCGCAGCACCACGAAGCGATACTGCGACGCCGCGGGCAGCGCCTCGAATACCCGCCGCAGGTCCTCAGCCACCGCGGCCGAGAGAGCGTTGCGCGTTTCCGGCCGGTTGAACCAGATGACCAGCGTGTCATCGCGGCGTTCCAGCTCGAGTCCGTTCACTTCCGGCAGTTCGCCCATGGCCCTTCGCCCCCTACATGCGGCCGACGCCGAAGGCGTTCGGCTGTACTGCGCGGTGCCGCGCCTCCCAGCAGGTCTGCAGCGCCATGCCCAGTGCCCGCCGCGTATCCCGTGGATCGATCAGTCCGTCGTCGAGCAGCCGGCCGGAGGTGTAGAACGCGTCCGACTGGCGGTCGTAGTGCGCCGTGACGCGCGCCTCCTGCGCCGCGAGCATGGCCTCGTCCACGGGTTTGCCCTTGCGCGCGGCGCCGGCGCGGAATACCTCGGACATGGTGCGTGCGGCCTGCTCACCGCCCATGACGCCGATCTGCGTATTCGGCCAGGAGAAGACGAAATCCGGATCGTAGCCCTGGCCGCACATGCCGTAATTGCCGGCACCGAAGCTCGCGCCGATCATCACCGTGAGCCGCGGCACCCGGGCGTTGGTCACCGCCTGGATCATCTTCGAGCCGTGCTTGATCATGCCCGCCTGTTCGTAGGCCGTGCCCACCATGTAGCCGGTGATGTTCTGCAGGAAAACGAGCGGGGTCTGGGCCTGGTCACAGAGCTGGATGAACTGCGCCGCCTTGCTCGCCCCGTCCGGGTCGATGGGGCCGTTGTTACAGAGAATGCCCACGGGGATGCCGTAGATACTCGCCTGCAGGCAGACCAGGGTCGCGCCGTAGCCGGGCTTGAAGTCGAGGAAGCGCGAGCCGTCGACGATGCGCGCGACCACCTCCCGCGCCTCGTAGGGCTGGCGGTAGTCGACGGGCACGATGCCGAGCAGTTCCTCCGCCGGGTAGTGCGGTTCCTCGTAATCCCGCGCCGGCGGCCGCGGGCAGTGCCGGTTCCAGCCGAGCTGGGCCACGAGGTCCCGGCAGGTGGCGATGCCCTCGGCGTCGTCCTCGGCGAGGTACTCGACCAGGCCGGTGACCGAGGCGTGCATGGCGGCGCCGCCGAGCTCGGCGTCGTCGGCAACTTCACCGGTGGCGGCCTTGAGCAGCGCCGGCCCGGCGAGGTAGGCCTTGCCGTTGCCCTTCACGCCGACCACGTAATCGCTCATGCCGGGCATATAGGCGCCGCCGGCGGCCGATGCGCCGTGGAGCACCGTGAAGGTCGGCAGCCCCGCGGCCGACAGCCGGGCCAGGCGGGCGAAGATACCGCCGCCGAGCATCCACATCTCCACCTCGTAATCGAGCAGGTTGGCCCCGGCGCTCTCCACCAGGTGCACGAACGGCAGCTTCTGCTGCAGGGCGATATCCATGGCGCGGATGCCCTTGCGCGTCGAGGTGCGGGTCATGGCGCCGGCGTTGATGCCGGAGTCGTCCACCTGGACCATGCAGCGCACGCCGCCGACGTAGCCGATGCCGACGATCTGCGTGGCGCCGGGCACGGAGGTTTCCGGGTCGCTGTCGTCCACCAGGTAGCCGGCCATGTTGCCGATCTCGAGAAAGGGCGAGCCCGGGTCCAGCAGCCGCGCCAGCCGCTCCCGCGGCAGGAGCTGCCCGCGCTTCTCGAAGCGCGGCCGCGCCGCCGCGGACAGCTGCTCGGCGCGATCGAGAAGTGCCTGCAGGCGCCCCACAAGGGCGAGCTGTGCAGCGCGGTTGGCCGCGAAAGTCTCGCTCGCGGTGCTGACCTGCGACGCGTAGCGTTGCCCGTGATCGTTCATGCGGTCTCTCCGAGGATGGCGTCGCCGAGCCCGTGGGCCGCGGCCAGAGAGCGCGGCAGGGGTATGGCCTCGGCGAGGAGGAGCTGTGCGTAGCACTTGCCCTGCGGATCCGCGCGCAGGCTGGCGATACCGCCGCCGCCGAGCACGCTGTGCAGGAGGAAGTTGAAGGCGCCGGCGCCGGGCAGGTAGAAGCGTTCCACCGGCGCGGCCTGGCCGGGCGCGAGAAAGTGGCCGAAGCACGCCGCCACCCGGTCCGCGTCGAGGGCATCGGCGATCCAGGGCAGGAAGTCCCGGTGCCGGGCGATGATGCCGATGTTGGCCTTGTCGCCCTTGTCACCGCTGCGCCCGAAGGCGAGCGCCTCGAGGGGAACGGCCACCAGCGGCTCCGCCGCGGCGGGCGGCACCGGGTCGGCGGGGGCCGGGCCCGGGTCCGCCGGGGCGGGCAGGGCCGGCTGCGCGAAAGGCACCGGGGCGCCGTCGACCTCGACGGTGATGCTGACCGCGTCCCGCGGCAGCAGGAACGCGAACAGGCGCACCACCGGGCTGGGCTTGGGCCGGGCGCCGGCGAAGCCCGTGAGCCCCGGCGGCGCGGTCAGCGCGAGGCCGACCATTTCCTTGAGGAAGACGCCGATACCCCGGGCGCTCGGGTGCTTCGCGGCGATCTTGAGGTCCACCTCCCGTGGATCCACCCCGCTGGCCCCCGCCCCGAAGTGCGACTCGACACCGAGGATCTCGACGCTGCTCTCGCTGAGCGGGCCGAGGCCGGCCCGCTCCAGCGTGTGCGCCGTGCGCGCGAGAATGCCCTCGGCGAGGTGCTCCGCCTTGCGCCGGGCGTCGCGCCCGACCATGGTCCAGAGCTGTCCGGCGCGGAAGCCGTCGGCCCAGGTGGCGCAGGTCTTGTAGTGCGTGGGGGCGCCGTGGCCGCGGGCGCCGGCGAGGCGGACCCGGTCCGGCGCGACGGCCTCGAGGGTCACCTCGCTGAAATCGCAGGTGATGTCCGGCAGCTGGTAGCAGCGCGGGTCGCCGATCTCGTAGAGCATCTGCTCCGCCACGGTGCCGACGCTGACCAGGCCGCCGGTGCCCGGCGCCTTGCCGATCTCCACGGTGCCGTCGGCGTCGATCCAGGCGATGGGGTAGCCCGCCTCCGGCAGGCTGTCCACGACCTGCTCCCAGTCGGTGAAGTTGCCGCCGGTGGCCTGGGTGCCGCACTCGAGGATGTGGCCCGCCAGGCAGCCCTGGGCGAGCCGGTCGCCGTCCCCGGCGTCCCAGCCGAAGGCGTGAAGACAGGCGCCGAGGGTCACGGCGCTGTCGACGCAGCGCCCGGTGATGACGATATCGGCCCCGGCATCGAGGGCCGCGGCAATGGGGAAGGCGCCGAGGTAGGCGTTGATGCTGGCGACGCTCTCTGGCGCGGGGAAGGCGTCGCCGCTGAACATCTCCGTGACGCCGGCCTCGTGCAGGCTAGCGGCGCGGTCCGTTAGGTCGTCGCCGAGCACCACCGCCACGCGGAGCTCGAGCCCCTGGCGGGCGATCTCGGCGCGCAGCGCCTCGGCGCAGGCGCGCGGGTTCACGCCGCCGGCGTTGGCGATAACGCGGACGCGCTGGCGGGCGATGGCCTCGAGGTTGGGCGCCATCGCCGCGGTGACGAAATCGGTGGCGTAGCCCTTGCTGTCATCCGCCGCCCGCGCGCGGGCGAGGATCGACAGTGTGATCTCGGCGAGGTAGTCGTAAACGAGGTAGTCCACCGCGCCGCCGGCGAGGAGCTGGGGCGTGGCGAGGGCGGCGTCGCCCCAGAACCCGGCGGCGCCACCGATGGCAATGCGTCCCGTCATGGCTTGCGTGCTCCCGGGGGCTGGTCGCCGGATTATGCATCGCTTAATATATTCAAGCAATACTCAAAGACACGGCCGACCGGTTTACCCGGCCCGGCGCGGGGGCTATGGTGCAGGGTCGGGCCGGAGACAGGGCATGAGCGCAAACAGCAAGACCACCAGCCGCACGCGCCTCGAGCGCCGCGAGCAGGAGATCCTCCGGGCCGCGACCGAGCTCTTCGCCAGCACCGGCTTCCACACCACCTCGACCCGGCGCATCGCCGAGGCCGCCGGCGTGTCCGAGGGCACGGTGTTCCACTACTTCGGCAGCAAGCACGACCTCATGCTCGCCATCCTCGACCGCTTCTACACCGAGCGGCTTTCCCGCAACGCCGAGGCCATCCTCAACGAGGTCATGGGCACCCGCGAACGCCTGCGCGCCCTCGCCCTCAACCACGTGCAGGAACTCGCCGCGGACCGCGCGCTCATGATGCGCCTGATCCAGGTCTACATCGGCGTCGACCTGCTCTACGTCCACGGCGACGACGAAGCGCCGGAGCAGGATTCGCCGATCCGCGCCCTGAACCGCACTTACGTCGGCTACTTCGATCGCATCCTGCGCGAGGGCATCGCCCGCGGGGAGATACGCGGGGATATCGAGCTGCCGCCCTGCCGGGACCTGTTCTTCGGCGGCCTCGAGTACGGCATGCGCACCTACCTGTACCGCCATCGCGGCACCGCCGATGCCGCCATCGGCGACTACGTGGAGGAGCTGGTGGAACCGGTCTGGCGCTACCTTCAGCCCGCCGATGCCGCGGCCGGTGCGGCCGAGCGCCCGGACGCCCTGCTGCGCCGCCTGGAGCGGGTCACCCGGCGCCTGGAGCAGCTCGCGGAGGGGTAGACCGCCTGCTTCATAACTGCGGCTGCCGTCAGGACGAGTCCGAGGCCTCCTCGGC
Organism: uncultured Halieaceae bacterium; assembly: GCA_913048495.1. Taxonomy (GTDB): domain Bacteria; phylum Pseudomonadota; class Gammaproteobacteria; order Pseudomonadales; family Halieaceae; genus Pseudohaliea. The sequence goes on along the minus strand of CAJWWA010000030.1, from coordinate 13,737 downwards.
GCTGAGCTGCCGGACCTTCGGCCGCCGTCGGCGGCGGGCACGGGCAGGAATCATCTCGCGCATGGCCTCGAGCTTGCCGTAGCAGAGCAGCTTGTCGCCAGCCTCCAGGAGCCGGTCCTTGCGGGGATTGGGGATAATCCGGCTGCCACGGTAAAGGGTCAGGACGTTGATGTCCCGCTCGGACAGCCCCGTCCCGGCGATGGTCTCGTCGACGAAGCCCGAACCCTCGGGCACGTAGATCTCGCTGACGCCATAGCCCTTGCTCACGGTGAGCCGTTGACGCACATCGATCTCGGGGAAGTCCACCTGGGCCGCGATGTAATCGATGACCGCGCCGGCCACGTCGAGGCCCGTGGCGGTCTCGATGCCCTCAAGGCCGGGCGAGGAGTTCACCTCCATCACCTGGGGCCCGTCCTTGCCCTCGAGCATGTCCACCCCGGCGACGCGCAGCCCCATGATCTGGGTGCAACGCACCGCGGTCTCGATGTAGCGCTCGTCGAGCTCAACGGGCTCGGCGATGCCGCCGCGGTGCACGTTGCTGCGAAACTCCTGCCCCTGGGCGACGCGTCGCATGGCGGCGACCACGCGGTCACCGACCACGAAGGCACGGATGTCCTTACCCTTGCTCTCGGCAACGAACTTCTGGATGAGCACATTCTGACGCTGGCTCTGCAGCAGTTCGATGATGGATTCGGCCTGCTTGACCGACTCTGCGAGCAGCACACCGATACCCTGGGTACCCTCGATCAGCTTGATGATCACCGGCGCACCGCCAACCCGTTCAATGGCGGGCAGGACGTCTTTCTTGTCGCGCACGAACGTCGTGCGCGGGATGCCGATGTGGTGGCGGCTGAGGATCTGCAGACTGCGCAGCTTGTCGCGCGAGTTGCTGATCCCGTGCGCCGTGTTGGCGCAGAACACGTCCATCTCCTGGAATTGCCGCACGACCGCCGTGCCATAGTAGGTGATCGAAGCGCCGATACGGGGCAGCACGGCGTCATAAGAGCTCAGGTGCTTCTGGCTGTAGAAGAGGTCGGGGGCGCCCTCCTCGAGATCGATGGCGAACTTCAGCGTGTTCAGCACCTTGACCTGGTGCTCGCGCTGCAGGGCGGCCTCCTTGAGCCGGCGTGTGCTGTAGGCATTAGGGCTACAGGAAAGAATGGCAAGCTTCATGAGCGATCCCCACGGCTGGAAAGTTTGAAGGTGCTCTTCAAGGTACCGTCGAGGTTAGCACAGCGGCCGCGCGCCCCGGTGCCAGGCCCCGGGGATGCCCCTCGTGCTGACGCTGCTGCAGCACAGGCAGGCACGGGGAACGGCGCGGCCGCCAGGATCTCTTGATCCGGCAGGTGCGGCGGGTCGTCGTCCCGGTAGCGCAGGCCGTGGTCTGCGGGAGGCGCGCCTCCCGCAGCCCGCGCTCAGAAGTTGAAGGCCGCCGTTACCCCGTAGGTGCGCGGCGGCAGCATCGAGCCGACGCGAAGCGAGTTGTAGAGCGGCGCGGTGATGATGTTGTTGGAGATGATCTCCTCGTCACCGAGGTTGCGGCCCCAGAGCGAGAACAGCCAGTTGCCGCCCGGCAGGGCGTAGTCGACGCTCGCGTTCAGCAGCGTGTAGCTGTCCTGGTAGGCATCGGCCCGGTTCCACTCGGTGAAGAAGATCTCGTCCTGCCAGTAGGCCTCGCCGCGCACGCGCAGCAGGCCGCCGCCGGTTTCCGTCTCGTAGTTGATGCCGAGGCGAGCCGTGTACTCCGGCGCGTTGGGCAGCGTATTGCCGGAGAGGTCCGCGATCTCGAAGCCGTTCGCGTAGTCGCCGTTGAAGAACTCCTTGTACTCGGCGGACAGGTAGGTGCCGTAGAAATCGGCGCTGAAGCCGCCGCCGAGTTCGCCGGCCAGCTCGAGTTCGAGACCGTAGTTCTCGGCTTCGGCGGCGTTCACCGTGGTCACCGTGCTGGTCTCGTCGACGAAGGAGATCTGCAGGTCCTGGTAGTCGTACCAGAAGCCGATCAGTCCGTAGGTGAAGGTGCCGTCGCCGCTGCTGCCCTTGATGCCGACCTCCCAGGCGTCCACCGTCTCGGGATCGAGCGGCGGGCTGATGCTGCCGGTGTTGATCACCCCGGACTTGAAGGCCTGGTTGTAGGTGGCGTAAAGCATCATGTTGTCGTCGGGACGGTACTGGAGCGTGACCCTCGGGGTGACGTCGTCCCAGTCGGCGTCCTGGTCCGTGTTCACGTCGAGACCCGCCGCGTCGAAGCGGAAGGTGCCCGTGCCCTCGCGCTCCTCGTAGTTGTAGCGCACGCCCGCGATCAGCGTCAGGGCATCGGAGAGATCCCAGGTGACCTCGGCGTAGGCGGCGTAGGCAGTGATATCGACATCGCCATTCTGCTCGTAGCGGCCGCTGTTGAGGCCGTCGCCGATCGGCGTGCCGCAGGTCGCGGGCGCGAGCAGGAAGCAGATGTTGTTGAGGGGCACCAGCACCTGGCCGTAGAGCTCCTCCTCGAAGTACATGACGCCGGCCAGCAGGTCCATGCGGTCGCCATCGACGTTCAGGGTGAATTCCTGGCCGAAGGACTCGCTCTGCTCCGTGTAGTCGTTGCGGCCGAACAGGTCCGCATCGGTGGAGTCCAGGTCGTCGCGCAGGAAGCGGTCCAGGTCCTGCAGGGAAGTGACCGAGCGCAGGCTCATGCGGTCGCTGAGCTCGAAGTCCAGCAGCAGGTTGGCCAGGTAGCCGTCGCGCTCGTTGAGCGCCTCCTGGTCCGAGTTGATGTCGTAGAAGTCACCGCCGACGTCGAAGATCGTCCGCCCACCGAGTACCGGCACCGCCGGCGGCAGCCCCCCGGCGGTTCCCTGCGAGGGGCCGAAGTAGTGGAAGGCGAAGTTGCGATCGTCCTCTTCGTAGTACTGGAAGGACAGCGCGCCGCTCACGGCGCCGTCGCCATCGTAGGCCAGGGTGCCGCGGTAGGCCTGGGCGCTGCGGTCGTCCACGTCCTCGCCGCTGAAGATGTTCTCACCGTAGCCGTCGCGCTCCTCGATCTTGGTCGCCAGGCGCAGGGCCCAGGCGTCGCCCAGCGGCAGGTCGACGGCGCCCTGGAAGGTCATGAGGCCGTAGTTGCCGCCGGTGGCGGTGAGGTAACCGCCGAACTCGTCGCCGGGCTTGGCCGTCACCAGGTTGATCGCGCCGGCGGTCGCGCCGCGGCCGTAGAGCGTTCCCTGCGGCCCGCGCAGCACCTCGACCTGCTCGAGGTCAAACATGCCCACGAGCTGCGCCGCCGGGCGCGGGATGATCGCGCCGTCCTGCAGGAAGGACACGGAGCCCTCGCCGCCGATGTCGATGCTGGTCATGCCTATGCCGCGCATGAAGACCCGGGCAAAGCCGAACTGGTCGCCGATGGAGAGGTTCGGCACCGCCGCGGCCATGTCGCGGACGTTCTCGATGCCACCGGGGCCCACATCGTCGCCGCCAATGACGCTGGCACCGCCGGCAATGTCCTGCAGACTGGTGCTGCGCTTGGTGGCCGTGACCACGACCTCCTCCAGCGTGTTCTGGGCGGCAGCGGTGCCGCCGAAGCCGAGGGCTGCGAGGAGCCCGACTGAAAGTGCAGTTGCGGTTTTCATAATGATTATCCCGTCTTGCTGTTGCTGTCGTTAGGGTCAGGTCTTCAGGCTTTCAGCTTTTCCCTCTTCAGCGTGAAGCCGTAGGCCTCCCGGTCCCAGGTATCGCCGGTCACGCCCTCGCCGCGGAGCAGGTGCTTCTGCACCTTGGCCGACGGTGTCTTGGGGAGTTCCGGCAGAATGCGGATGTAACGCGGCACCATGAAATAGGCCATGTTGTCGGCGAGGAAGGTGAGCAGTTCGGCGGGGTCGATGGTCTGTCCCTCCACCGGCGCGACGGCCACCATGACGTCGTCTTCGCCGACCTCGCTGGGGACACCGTAGGCGGCCGCCTCCCGCACCGCCGGGTAGGCCACCACCTCGGCCTCGACCTCGAAGGAGGAGATGTTCTCGCCGCGGCGGCGGATGGCGTCCTTGCGCCGGTCGACGAAGTAGAAGAAGCCCTCCTCGTCCTGGCGGAAGCAGTCGCCGGTGTGGAACCAGCCGTTGCGCCAGGCCGCGGCGGTCGCCTCCGGGTTCTTGTAGTAGCCGTGGTTCATGCCCCAGGGGCGGTCGGTGCGCACGAGCATCTCGCCGATCTCGCCCAGGGGCACCTCGCAGTCATGCTCGTCGACCAGGCGCACCTCGACCCCTTCGCGCTTCTTGCCGCAGGTGCCGCGCCGGATCGGGTTCGGCTCCGACACGATGGGCGAGGAGATCTCGGTCATGTTGAAGATCGTGTACACGTCGATGCCGAAGCGCTCGTGCATCTCCAGCGCCGTCTCGGTGAACGGCACCATGAAGGCAAGGCGCAGGCTGTGGTCCCGGTCGTCCGGCGAGGGCGGTGCCTTGAGCAGGAAGGTCGCCATCACTCCGAGGAGGAAGGCGCAGCTGGTTTTCGTCTCGCGGACGAAGGGCCAGAAGCCGTCGGTGCTGAAGTTCTCCATCACCGCGATGGAGCCGCCGCGCACGAGCATCACGAAGATGATGCCCATGCCGCCGATGTGAAACAGCGGCATGTTGATCAGGAAGCGGTCGTGCCCACCGACGAAGTGCCAGGTTTCGGGCCCCGCGTTGGTGTAGATGTGCAGGTAGGAGGAGAGCACACCCTTGGACGGCCCCGTGGTGCCCGAGGTGTAGATGATCGACTGCGTATCCCAGGGCTCGATCGGGCGCGCAAGCGGCGGGCAGGGCCCGTCCGCGGCCTGCAGTGCCTCGAAGGGCTCAATCGGCAGGCGGATCGCCGCCGCGGGGCCCACGTGCACGACCCGCTCGATGGCGGCGGTGTCCACGTCGTCGAGGCGCTCCACCAGGTCGCCGTGGGCGATGAGCAGGCGCGCATCGGAGTTCTCCAGCACGTGGGCGAGGAGCTTGCCCTTGTAGGCCGTGTTGAAGGGCACGAACACCGCGCCCAGGTAATTGATGGCGAAGAAGCTCAGGATCCCCTCGCGGCCGCCGAAGAGCCACACGGCCACGTGGTCGCCCTGGGCAACCCCGCGCGCCGCGAGCCCCGCGGCCACCGTTTCCACGCGCTCCTTCAGCGATGCGTAGCTCCACTCCTCGCCGTTCTCGAACACGGCGTAGACGGCGTCGGGCTGCTCGTGCGCCCAGCGCTCGATGAGGTCCCGCACCACGCAGGCATCGCGGGCGGGAACGCGGGGGTCGGTGCAGGTGGGCGTGGTCATGACAGTCCTCCCGTGTCGTGGTTCAGCGGCGCGGCGCGGGCGCCGCTTCCTGGCGGCCGCGCACCGCCACCAGCCGCTCTACGCTGCGGATGATGTGGGTGATGATCTCGGCTTCGGACCAGTGCCCCCCCGGCTGGTACCAGAGCGCCACCCAGCTCATCATGCCGCCGATGGTGGTCGCGGTGAGCGCCGGATCCTCCACCCGGAACTCGCCGACCGCGTCGCCGCTGGCGAGCACCTCGGCGAGGCGGTGATCGAAGGCGGAGCGCTGCTCGCGGATCGCCCGCGCCTGCTGCGGATCGAGGTTCTTCTCCTCGCGCAGGTAGACCACGATGTACTCCTGGTTCTCGACGATGATCCGCGTGACCTCATCCACCACCAGCTTGAGCTGGTCCCAGGAAGAGCCGGGGATGACCAGGCAGCGCTCGAGGGCCTCGAGGGACAGCGTGATGCCGAGCTTGGCGATGTCGTAGAGAATCTCGCCCTTGTTCTTGTAGTAGCTGTAGATGAACGGCTTGGTGACCTGCAGCTTGTCGGCGATGGCATCGATGGTCGTGCCCTCGTAACCGTGCCGGTAGAAGAGATGGCTCGCCTCCTCGCGGATCCGCCGGCGCTTGAACTGGGCCAGCTCCGCCTTGAGGTTATTGCCGGGACGGGCTGCCGTCACGCCGCGTCCCCGGCGGCGAGATCGAGCACCGGAAGCACGTCTGCAGCCTTCTCGATGGGCCGCGGGTTGGTGCGGGCCCAGAGATCCAGCATGGTGTACTCCGCGACCCGCTCGAACTGGTCCCGCCCCACGCCCACCTCGGCCAGGGAACGCGGCATACCGAGCCCGCGGATGAACGCGTCCGCGAGCTCGCTGGCCGGGCGCCCCGGCTCGCCGAAGCAGGCGCTGATGCGCCGCTGCCGCTCGCCGTTGACCGGTTCGTTGAACGCCAGTACCGACGGCGCCATGACGCAGGAACAGTACCCGTGGGGGACGTCGCAGGTGCCGCCGAGAATATGGCCGATGGCGTGGGACAGGCCCATGGGCACGCCGGCGATGATGGGAATCATGGACTGCCAGGCGCCGACCTGGCACTTGAGACGTGCGTCGAGGTCCGACGGGTCCGCCTTCACCGCCGGCAGGCCCTCCACGAGCAGGCGCAGCGCCGAGTCGGCCATGCCGTCGCAGAAGTAGTTCGACTGGTGGGAACCCAGGGCCTCCAGGGCGTGGTCCAGGGCGCGCACCCCCGTGGACAGCCAGAGCCGTTCCGGGGTGTGCACCGTCAACGCCGGGTCGAGGACGATGGCGATCGGCGCCATGAGCCGGTGCTCGTAGCCCTGCTTGTGCTGGATTTTCTCGTCCGTCGCCCCGGACAGCGGGTTGAACTCGCCGCCGGAAAGGGTGGTCGGGCAGTTGATCACGCGCACGTCCGGGCCCTCGAACTCCGGCTTGATCACCTCGCCGGCATCGTTGACGTACACGTGGTAGGGCTCGAGGTCATCGTGCTCGCGCAGGTCGTGCTTCAGGCAGATGCCGATGATCTTGCCGGCATCGGTGACCGAGCCACCGCCCACCGTGACGATGAGGTCCGCCTCGGCCTTGCGTGCCGCCGCCGCCGCGGCGAGCACGGCACTGCGCGGTGCGTGCGGCGGCATGCCGTCCCAGCAGTCCGCGAGTCGCGGGCCGAGGGCGGCGCGGATCTGGTCGATCTCGTCCGTCTCGCGGTTGAGGGTGCGGCTGACCAGCAGGAACACGCGCTCGCTGCCGAGGCGCTCCGCCTCGGCGGCGATGGCGGTACCGGCGCGCTCGCCGAGATAGACCTTCTCGGTGGCGGTCAGGAGGACACTCGATGGCGTCATGGGGTCTTCCTCGCGTTGGAATTATTGTGTGTCTTCACGCGTCTCGGGTAAGCGTAAGGTTTTTTTACTCATCGTCAAGCAAAAGTTCCAGTGAGTAGACAAACGCCGGGGCGGGGTTTACATTGCGCCTTGCAACCCCAGCATGAACGACCGCGCCATGAACGATAAGAACAGCGCCGGAAAGACCTGGACGAGCGCCTCCGGCATACCGCTCAAGCCCTTCTACCGGGAGGACGACGTGCCCGCGCAGCACCGCGAGCGCCTCGCCGCCGGCCCCGGTGAACCGCCCTTCCACCGCGGCGCCTACCCCACCGGTTACCGCACCAAGCCCTGGCGGATCTTCCAGCTCAGCGGCTTCGGCAAACCCGAGGACGAGAACGCCCGCATCAAGTTCCTCCTCGAGCAGGGCGAGACCGGCTTCATCATGGAGCACGACCGCAACACCGGGGACCACTGCTACAACGTCGACCACCCCGAGGTGGTCGCCCGGCGCGAGGACGTGGGCCTCACCGGCGCGGTCATGCAGAGCGTCCGCGACATCGACATCTGCATGAAGGACCTGCCCATCGAAACCAGCTACGCGCACGCCGGCGGCGCGGTGGTGCAACACGCCCCGTTTGCGCTGGCCGGCTACTGGACCGTGGCGAAGCGCCGCGGCGTGGCGCTGGACCGGCTGCCGGGGACGGGGCAGAGCGACTATTTCCTGACCTACCTCGGCTGTGTCACCAAGCAGCAGGTGCCCACGGACGTGGGCCTGCGCTTCAACGCGGACATCATGGAGTTCTGCGACCGCCACCTGCCGCGCTGGGTCCCGGTGTCCATTGCCGGCTACAACGCGGCGGACACCGGTCTCAATGCCTACCAGGAACTGGGCGCGCTGTTCGCCAACGCGGTCGAGTACCTCGACGAGATCCAGCGCCGCGGCACCATGCCGATCGAGCGCGCCGCGCGCGGCTGCGGCGGGGTCAGCTTCCGCATGTCCATGGACCTGTTCGAAGAGGCGAGCAAGCTGCGCGCCGCCCGGCTCATGTGGCAGCAGCTGCTCGCCGAACGCTACGCCATCACCGATGCCAAGGTGGCCAACTTGCGCATCCACTGCGTGACCGCCGGCTCGCGCATGACCTACCAGCAGCCCCTGAACAACATCGTCCGCGGTACCGTGATGGCCCTGGCCGGCGTACTCGGCGGTGTGCAGTCGCTGGGGGTCTCGGGCTACGACGAGGCCCTCTCCATTCCCAGCGAGCACGCGCACCAGATGTCCGTGCGCATCCAGCAGATCCTGCAGGAGGAGACCAACGTCACCGCGGTCACCGACCCCCTCGGCGGCTCCTGGTACGTCGAGGCCCTCACCGCGGAACTGGTCGAGAAGGCCTGGGGCTTTTTCGAGGAGATCCAGGCACAGGGCGGCTTCCTCGCCAGCCTGGATTCCGGCTGGCTGCACGAGAAGGCGGCGGAAAACCAGCACCGGGAGTTCATGGCGCAGGAAACCGGCGAGCAGGTGATCGTCGGCGTCACCGCGCACACCGACGACGCGTCCCCCTACGAGGTCGACGGCTTCATGGGTGTGGACGACGCCTTCGACGTGGCGCTCGAGCGCCTGGAGGAGGGCCGCCGCACCCGCCACGAGGCCGGCGCCGCCGATGCCCTGCGCCAGCTCGAGCGCGTCTGCCGCAGCAGCGACAACATCATGCCGGCGATGATGGATGCCCTCGAGGCGGAGGTCACCCTCGGTGAGATCGGCGACGTCTGGCGCGACGTCTTCGGCGACTGGGCAACGCCCATCCAGACCTGAGGCGGGGACGAGACAATGAGCGGCAAACGGATTCTCATGGCCAAGACCGGCCTCGACGGCCACTGGCGCGGACCGACGATCGTCGCCCGGGCGCTCCGGGACGCGGGCTTCGAGGTCATCATGATCGGCATGGCCCGGCCCGAGGAGGTCGTGCAGGCGAGCATCGACGAGGACGTGGACCTCGTCGGCCTCAATATCGGCGGGCACGTGGACGTGGCGGTGCGGGCGGTAAACGCCCTCAACGACGAACGGCCCGACCTGCCCGTCTTCTGCGGCGGCGTCGTGCCGCCGCACGCGAAGCGCCGGCTGGAGGCGCTCGGCGTGGAGGTCTATCCGCCCGGCTCGCAGCTCCCCGACATCGTCGGCGCCGCCCGGCGCCTCACCGGCCTCGACTGACGCCGGCCGTGGCCGGGCACGACGCGGTAGCGGCACTGGTCGCCGAAGCCGTCGGCGGCAGCCGCAGCGCCCTCGCCCGCCTGATTTCCACCGCCGAGCGCGGCGGTGACGACGCCGCCGCGCTGGAGGCTGCGCTACTGCCCTGCCACGGCGAGAGCTACAGCGTCGGCATCACCGGTGCGCCCGGCGCCGGCAAGTCCACCCTGGCCAGCGCGCTCACCACGGAACTGCAGGCGGGCGGCGAGCGCGTCGCCCTGCTCGCCGTGGACCCGTCCTCGCCCCTGACCCGCGGCGCCATCCTCGGCGACCGCGTGCGCCTGCAGCCGCACCTCGGCAACCCCGACGTGTTCATCCGCTCCATGGCCTCCCGCGGACACCTCGGCGGCCTTGCCATGGCCACCTGCACCGCCCGCCGCGTGCTCGAGGCCTGCGGCTGGCCGCTGGTGCTCATCGAGACCGTGGGCGTAGGCCAGGCCGAGCTCGACGTGGCCGGCGCCACCGACACGGTACTCGTGGTCCTGAATCCCGGCTGGGGCGACGAGATGCAGGCCAACAAGGCCGGCCTGATGGAAATCGCCGACATCTTCGTCATCAACAAGGCGGACCGGGCGGGCCTCGAGGCCACGCGCCGCGATCTGGAGGCGGCCATCGCGGCCAACGCCCCGGCCCGGCGGCCGGCCATCGTCGAGACCGTCGCCACCGAAGGCACGGGCCTGGACGCGCTGCGCGCGGCCATCGCCGCCCACCGGGAGCAGGCCACGGCCTCCGGCGAGCTGGCGCAGCGCCGCCGGGCGCGCGCCGTCACCGAGCTGCGCGACCTCGCCCGCGCACGGCTCGAGCTGGCCCTGGACGGGCAGCTCGCCGGCCCCGCGGGCGAGGCGCTTGCCGGCGCGGTGACCCGCCGCGAGCTCGATATCGACAGTGCGGCCCGGCGCCTGGTCGCCGACCTCCTGAACAGCGACTCACAGCGCGGCGCCAGCCGCGGCGACCCGGAGCAAGACACCCCATGACCCGCGAAGACCCCCTGCTCATCGACCACCGCGGGGCGGTGGACTGGCTCACCCTGAACCGGCCGGCGAGCGGCAACGCCCTCGACCCGGCGCTGGTCGATGCGCTGGTCGACTACTTCGAGGGCCTGCGCGACCGGCCGGCCACGCGGGTGGTGGTGCTGCGCGCCGAGGGCCGCCATTTCTGCGCCGGCCTCGACCTGACGGACCCGGGCTTCAATCCGCCGGAGCGGGGGCCGAACGCCATCTGGGCGATCCAGCGGCGCATCGCGCGTATCTACCCCGCCATGCGCCGCTGCCCGCAGCCGATCGTCGCCCTCGCCCGGGGCGCGGCCTGCGGCGGCGGCTTCAGCCTGCTCATGGCCTCGGACATCCGCATCGCCGGCGAGAGCGCGCGCATGAACGCCGCCTACCTGCGCATCGGTCTCACCGGCTGTGACATGGGTTCGAGCTATTTCCTGCCGCGGCTCGTGGGCAGCTCGCTGGCCTCGGAACTGCTGCTCACCGGCCGCTTCCTCGCCGCCGAGCGCGCGCTGGCCACCGGCTTCGTCTCGGCGGTGGTGCCGGATGCAGAACTGGACGCCGCCGCGGAACCCTACGTGGAAGAGATGCTCGCGGCGACGCCCATGGGGCTGCGCCTGACCAAGGAGGCGCTGAACCACGCCCTCGATGCGCAGGGGCTGGAGGCCGCCATGGCCATGGAGGACCGGCACCAGTCACTTCTCGCCCTCTCCGAGGACGCCGCCGAGGCCGCGCAGGCCTTCGTGGAGAAGCGGCCGCCTGTTTTCCGGGATCGTTGAGCGTTCCGTGACCGTTGAGAGCCCGGGACCGCTGAGCGTGCCTATTCCGGCAGGTGCGGCGGGTCGTCGTCCTCGCGGGCAAGCTCACTGACCGCCGGCAGGTCCTGCAGCCGCAGCGCGAGGTGCTCGGCGTGGTCTGCCTCCTCGTCGGCAAACGCGCTCGCCAGCCGGTGGGTGTCCTCCTCGCTGGCGCGGTCGGCGCGGTCGCGGTAGAAGGCCCCCGCGGAGCGCTCCTGCGCGAGCGCCAGCTCCATGGCCTCGCGCAGGGTCATGCGGTAGTGCGCCGCCTCGTGGCTCGCCGTCTCCGGCGCCTCGGCGTCCGGCCAGTCGTACTCCCAGGCCTTGAGCTCGGGCAGCGGCAAGCCGGCGGCCAGCAGGCTCACCTCGGCCAGGTGCCGGCTGGCCTCCTCGGCCATGGCGCGGAAAAACGCCGCCACCTCGCCGTTGTTGTGAGCTTCCAGCGCGTCGGCGAGCTCCGTGTAGCGGTCGTGCGCCTCCTGCTCCAGCTCGCAGGCGTGGGCGAGGAAGTGAAGCAGTTCCGCGGACGCCGCCTTCACGGGCGGAACGCCTCGGCCAGGCGCGGGTCGGCCGCCGCCGCGGGCGCCGCCGGCGGCCAGGGGGTGCGCGGTTCGGCGTAGAGCAGGCCGGTGGCGAAGCCGTCCTCCGCCAGGAACAGCTGGGCCGCGGCGTCCGCGTGGGCAACGGGGTCGTCCTCGCGTTCGCTGACCACCGCCTTCCAGTCGGTCTGCTCCGGGCAGTAGGTAATGCACTGGCTGAGCACGTGCAGGAAGCTGAAGCCGCGATGTTCCAGCGCCGCGGCGAGCAGCTTCGCCAGCTGGTTCGGGTTGCCCGAGTAGCCGCGGGCGATCCACGGCGCCCCGGCGGCGAGCGCCAGGGCGGCGGGCTTGAAGGGCCGGATGCCGGGGCCGTGGGGGGTGAGCTTACTGTGGTCCCAGTCCATCGGCGTGGTCGGCGAGGCCTGCCCCTTGGTCATGCCGTAGACCTCGTTGTCCATGGCTATGTAGGTGATGTCGACGTTGCGCCGGCAGGCGTGGATGAAATGGTTGCCGCCGATGGAAAAGCCGTCGCCGTCGCCGCCGAGGGCGATGACCGCGAGGTCCGGGCGAGCGACCGCGAGCCCCTGCGCCACCGCCAGCCCGCGGCCGTGCACCCCGTGGAAGCCGTAACTGTCGACGTAGGCGGGCAGGCGCGATGAGCAGCCGATGCCCGAGACCAGCGCCACCCGGTCCCGGTCCAGCCCCAGCGCCGCGAGCGCCTTCACCAGGCCGTTGAGCACCGCGTAGTGCCCGCAGCCGGGGCACCAGATCGGTTTCAGGCCCGACTTGTAGTCCTTCGGGCGCAGGGCCGCCTCAGCCATGGACCGGTTCCTCCGCAAGCATCGCGGCGATCGCCGCGGGATCGAGGGGCGCCGGCCCGGGCCGGGCATAGCTCTCGGCCGGCACCGGTACGTCGCCCAGGTTCGCGCGCAGGTGCCGCCAGCACTGCGCCGAGTGGTTCTGCTCCACGACCAGGACGCGGCGGCAGCCGGCGAGCGCTTCGCGCAGCGCCGCCGCGGGCAGCGGTGCGAGGAGCCGCAGGCAGACGACGCGGCAGGCGGTGCCGGCCGCGCGCAGCCGCGCGGCGGCCGCGCGGGCCGCGGCGCTGGCGGAGCCGAAAGTCACCAGCGCCAGCTCGCCGTCACCGTCGACCGTCCCCCAGTGCGGGCCCGGGTCCAGCGTCGCCAGCTTGCGGGCGCGCTTGTCGAGCTGGGCGGCGTGGTCGCGTGCGGCTGTCGAGGGCGCCCCGCGCTCGTTGTGCTCGAGACCGTCGGCGGTGAAACGGCGGCCCGGGTCGCCGGGAAAGGCGAGCGTCGACACGCCAGACGCCGTGAGGCGGTAGCGCAGGTAGTCGCCGGCATCCGGCGTCTCCACCGCCGGGGCGGGCGGGGGAACGGGCAGCTCGGGCGGCGAGACGACGGCCAGGGATTGGCCGAGGAACTGGTCCGACAGCACCAGCGCCGGCGTCTGCAGCTGCCGGGCGAGGGCCACGGCCCAGCTGGTGGTAAACGCACAGTCGGCAATATCCAGGGCAGCGAGCACCAGGTGCGGCGCGTCGCCGTGCAGCCCGTGCAGGGCGATATCGAGATCCCCCTGCTCGCTCTTCGTCGGGATGCCCGTGGACGGCCCGCCGCGCATCACGTTGAGGACCGTGAGCGGCGTTTCGCTGGCGACGGCGAGCCCGAGGCTCTCCGTCATCAGGGCGAGGCCCGGTCCGGAGGTGGCCGTGAAGGCATCGGCACCGCCGAAGGCCGCGCCCAGCGCCATGTTCACCGCCGCCAGCTCGTCCTCGGCCTGCACCAGCTGGCCGCCCACCACTTCCAGGGCGCCGGCCAGGTACTCGAGCACATCGGAGGCCGGCGTGATCGGGTAGGCGGCGACGAAGCGCACCCCGGCCTCGAGGGCACCGTAGCCCGCGGCCTGGTTGCCCGTGAGCAGCCAGCGCTCGCCCCCGGGCCGGGCCGGCGGCGTCACGGCGACGGCGAGGGGCCAGCCCGCGCCGGCGTCGATGCAGGCCGCTGCGGCGTCGCGATAGGCGGGCGCCTTGCCCGCCAGGCGCGCCGTGGCCAGA
>CAJWWA010000029.1 GCA_913048495.1 uncultured Halieaceae bacterium | reverse complement strand
AAATAGAACCTGACGATACAATAGACAAACAGCTTGCAGGCAGTGCAATACCTACAATTAACGTAACAAATCTGAGATATTCAAACACCGCGTTTAACACATACGAAAGATGTCCTCTCTCTTTCAAGTTTGAAAGGGTGTGGAACGCAAAGTCATCGTCAGTCGATCCGTTCGCAAAGGGCAACCACATGTACATCGGAAGCGTGTTCCATGCGGTGGTCGAAAGGGCCGCGGACCCCAACGAACTGGACTGGCTCGAGGCGCCGCCGGCCGCGGGCTTTGCGGCGGCCTGTGCGCTCCTCGAACGCTGCGGTGCCCTCGATGTCAGCGCAGGGCGCCGCCGCTTGACCCGGCACGGCCGGCGCATGCTCGAGCTGCCGGTGCATCCGCGCCTGGCGCACATGCTGCTCACGGCTGCACCGGGCAGCGAGCAGGCACTGGCCTGCGAGCTCGCGGCGCTGCTCGAGGAGCGGCCGCCGGCGGATGCCGACGAGGACCTCGGCGCGCTGCTCGAGGCCCTCGCGACCGACCGCGGCAGAACGGCAGACCGGGCCTGGCGCCACGCCGTGCGCCGCGAGGTGCGGCGATTGCGAGGCTTGCTCGGAGTCGAGGTTGCCGCCGCTGGCGACCCGGCGCCGCTGCTCGCCCGCGCCTACCCGGAGCGCGTGGGCCGCCGCATTGCGCGCGATCGCCAGGCTGTCTACGAGCTCGCCAACGGGCGCCGGGCGCTGCTGCCGGGCGCCTCACCGCTGGCTGCGGCGCCCTGGCTCGCGATCGCCGCCGCCAGCGGTGGCGACCGGGAAGCGGCGGATCGTATACGCCTCGCCGCGCCCCTCGATCCGGCCGCCTTCGACGGCGCGCTCGCCGGGCTGGTGACAGCGCGCGAGCTCGTGCGCTGGGAGCCGTCGCAGGAGCGTGCCGTGGCCCGCCGCGAGCGCCATGTCGGCGCACTGCTGCTGGCGAGCGAGACACTGCCGGCGCCGGATCCCGCCCGGGCGCTGCCGCTGCTGCTCGCGCGGGTGCGGGAGCTCGGCATCGGGGCCCTCGGTCTCGGCGCCGGCGGCGAGCAGTGGCGGGCGCGCGTTGCCTTTCTGCGCCGCCCGGCGCCCGACGCCTGGCCGGACCTTTCGGATGCAGCGCTGCTCGCGTCCCTGGAGGAATGGCTGGCGCCCTGGCTGGGGGCGGCGCGCGGCCTCGACGACCTTCGCAGCATCGATACCCGCGCCTGTCTCGCCGGTCTGCTCCCGGGCGACGGGGCGATGCGGCTGGAGCGCGACGCGCCGGCGGCGATCACCGTGCCCTCCGGGCGATCGGTGCGGCTCGACTACACGCAGGGGCCGGTACCGGTGCTCGCGGTGAAGCTGCAGGAGCTGTTCGGCTGTGCCGAGACGCCGACCGTGGCCGGGGGACGGGTCCCGGTGCTCGTGCACCTGCTGTCGCCGGCGGGTCGGCTGCTGCAGGTCACGGCCGACCTGGCGTCGTTCTGGCGTGAGGGTTACCCCGCGGTGCGGCGGGAGCAGCGCGGCCGCTACCCGAAACATCCCTGGCCGGAGGACCCGCTGGCGGCCGAGCCCACCGCCGCCACGCGCCGACGGCGCTAGCGCGGTGCGTGTCGAAGCGTGCTCGTGACGAGCGGGGCTTGCCGGGTGAAGGCAGCCGGGCTCAGCCGAGGGCGAAGCGCTCGCGCAGGAAGCGCGCGATGCCGTCCTCGTCGTGGTGGCCGATGACGGCGCTGGCCGCCGCCAGCACCTCGGGCTTGGCGTTGGACGGTGCGTAGGCCTCGTCGGCGGCAGCGAACATGCTGAGGTCGTTATCGCTGTCGCCGAAGCAGATGACCCGCTCGAGACCGAGTTCCTGCTTCAGGCAGCTGACCGCATCGCCCTTGGTGCCGGCGTGGTGGTGGATGTCGACCCAGCACAGGTCCCGGTCCTCGATGGCCGTGCCCATGTAGGCCACCAGGCCAGGCTCATCGGCGACCGCGTCGACCACGGCGCGGATACCGCGCTCCGGCCCCAGGGCGCTGACGTTGGCGATGTCCGCATCGGCGGGCAGCTTGCTGAGCGGCAGCACCGGCAGGTCCCGGGCGCCGCGGAACATGTCCGCGAGCCGCTCCTCGGCGCGCGTCTGCAGCGGCGCGTGATACACCGCGTGCCGCTCGCCGGGTTCGATGGTGAACAGGAAGGGCGTGATCGACTGGCCGATGAACGCCTCGAGCACGTGCCGGATCTCCTCCTGGGTGAGCAGGTGGCGGTGGCTGTAGCGCCCCAGGTCCGGGTTGTAGATGACCACGCCGTTCTTGAAGGCCTGCGGCAGGAGAAAACCGTGCCCCTCGAGGAGGTCGCGGGCGCCGTGGAGCGTGCGCCCGGTGGCCACCGTGTAGGCGATGCCGGCGTGGGACAGCAGCTGCAGCGTTTCCCGCGTGTAGCCGGAGATCGCCGACTCCCGGTTGAGCAGTGTGCCGTCGAGGTCGAAGACGACCAGCTCCATCGCCGGCAGCCTCCTCAGTGTACCTGCGCGCTGGCGAGATCGTTCACCAGGGAAGCGCGAACGGCGTCGTCGACCGGGCCGCCCTCGATCGGGTAGGCCGGGTGGTCGATGCCGGCGCTGATCGGTTCGCCGCTCTGCGCCGCCGCGATCATGGCCGGGGTCAGTTCGAAGCGCAGGAAGTGCACGGAGGAGGTCTTGTCGGCGTTGTCCCGCTCGAGATCCTCGTCGGCGATCGGATAGATGCGCTCGCCGTTGCCGACCTGCAGCCAGATCTTGTCCTCGATGCCGATCATCTCGCCGAGGCGCAGCGCGCGCTCTGCCGGGTCCTCGTACTCGATCATGAAGGTGGCCTTCCAGTTGTGCCCGTCCGGGATCAGCGGGTTGTAGGCCTCGAGTTCCTCGAGTATGCCCTCGGCCTCGAAGACCTTCTCGATGCGCAGCATCTCCTGGATCTGGTACTTGATGGTCAGCGCGTCCTCGAAGTAGAGCCGTGCGTGCTCACCGAGGGCGACCTGGCGGGTCTTCTTGTGCGCCATGACCCTGGCGCGGAAGGCCGGGCGCTCCTCCGAGTACTGCTCGAGGGACCAGAGGTCGTCGCGGGTCAGGTGCGTGGTCATTGCAGTCTCCTGCTGTTGTGTGTGCAGCTATTCGCGTTTGCGGCCTTTTCTGTACGCAGCGTTCGCTTGCCGGGTTTACAGGCCGTAGGCCATGCGCAGCAGCGTCATGGGATGGGTGGCCCGGTCGACCTTCTCCGACAGGTGGGCCACCTGGGTGCCCGCCATGGGGCAGTCGCTGGTCACGTGGTCCGGTTCCTGCTGGTCGATCTTGCGAACCAGCGGCCGGGCGATCTTCAGCGATTTTGCGCGCGTTTCGCTCTTCACCGCGTAGGTGCCGTCGTGGCCCGAGCAGCGCTCGTGGGCGGTGACCTCCGTATCCGGCACCAGCCCGAGCACGTCGCGGGTCTTCAGGCCGATGTTCTGTACCCGCTGGTGGCAGGCGACCTGGTAGGCGACCTTGCCGATGGCGTTGGGGAAGTCCGTTTTGAGGGCGCCGCCCTTGTGGCGCAGCCAGAGATACTCGAAGGGATCGTAGAACGCATCCTTCACCTTCTGCACCAGCGGGTCGTCCGGGTACATGAGCGGCAGCTCCTGCTTGTACATGAGGACGCAGGAAGGGATCGGCGCCGTCAGGTCATAGCCCTGGTCGACGAGCGCCGCGAGCACGGGGATGTTTGCCTCCTTGAGCTTGTCCACGGCGTCGAGGTCGCCGAGCTCGAGCTTGGGCATGCCGCAGCACTTTTCCTTTGGCACCACGTCGATGGCGATGCCGTTGTGCTGGAAAACCCTGATGAAGTCCTCGCCGACCTCCGGCGTATTGGCATTGCCGTAGCAGGTGGCGTAGAGCGCGACCTTGCCCCGGGTCTCGCCCACCGGCGCCGGCTCGATGTCCCGGTGCAGGCGCTTCGCGCGCTTGCGCAGCGTGTCGCGGTGAAAGGGCGGCAGCGGCGCCTCGTGGTGAATGCCCAGGGTGGAATCCAGGGCCTTGCGAAAGCCGCCGCTGCCGTTCAGCGCGTTGACGGTGACATCCACCAGCGGGATCGTGCCGGCGGCGAAGACCCGGTCCGTGCTGGTGAGCACCCGGTCGCGAAGTCGCGCCCCTTCCTCGCGGAATTTCACGGCCTTGGCGCGCAGCATGAGGTGCGGGAAATCCACGTTCCACTCGTGCGGCGGCACGTAGGGGCACTTGGTCATGTAGCACAGGTCGCAGAGGTAGCACTGGTCCACGACCTTGTTGTAATCGGCCTTGTCGACGCCGTCGACTTCCATCGTGTCCGACTCGTCGACGAGATCGAACAGCGTCGGAAAGGCGTCGCAGAGGCTCACGCAGCGACGGCATCCGTGGCAGATATCGTAGACCCGCTCGAGCTCCGCGTTGAGCTGCTCGCGGTCCCAGAATGCCTCGGTCTTCCACGCGACCGGGTGCCGGGTCGGTGCTTCCAGGCTGCCTTCACGCATGGGACGCTTCCTCGCTTCTGCTATGTGCTTCTGTTCTGTTCCGGGGCTGGCGTAACGACGCGGGGCCGCAAAGCGCGGCCCCGGGGGGGTCGGGCCCGCCGGGGCGGGCCGCGCTTCACTCAGGCGTCGAGGTTGTCGAGGGCCTTCTGGAAGCGGTTCGCGTGGCTGCGCTCGGCCTTGGCCAGCGTCTCCATCCAGTCGGCGATCTCGTCGAAGCCCTCGTCGCGGGCCGTCTTCGCCATGCCCGGGTACATGTCGGTGTACTCGTGGGTCTCGCCGGCAATCGCGGCCTTCAGGTTCTCGGCGGTGCCGCCGATGGGCAGCCCCGTGGCCGGGTCGCCGACTTCCTCGAGGTACTCGAGGTGACCGTGTGCGTGGCCGGTCTCGCCTTCAGCGGTGGAGCGGAAGACGGCTGCCACGTCGTTGTAACCCTCCACGTCGGCCTTGGCGGCGAAGTAGAGGTAGCGGCGGTTGGCCTGGGACTCGCCCGCAAAGGCGTCCTTCAGGTTCTGTTCCGTTTTGCTTCCCTTGAGCGACATAGGGCTTCTCCTTGGGTTGACCGGTTCTCGGTTTATTCGCGGGTGTTGATGCCACCCTCCGGCGGCAGCCTATCCAAGCTAATGGAGGGGAGGGGATCTGGCAATAAAAAAAAATTGCTGGGAATATTCGGTGGAATCGATTGCATTTGCGAGTGTTTCCATGAGCCGCCAGCCCACCCTGAAACAGCTGCGCTATCTCTGCGCCGTCGCCGAGCACGGCCACTTCGGCCACGCGGCCCGGGCCTGCCACGTCTCCCAGTCCACGCTCAGCGCCGGTATTGCCGAGCTCGAGGACACGCTGGGCGCGCCGCTGGTGGAGCGCAGCAACCGCCAGGTGCTGCTCACGGTGCTCGGCGAGGACGTGGTCGCGCGGGCCGGCAACGTGCTGCTGGCGGTGGAGGACATCGTCGCCTCCTGCCGCGCCGCTGCCGAGCCCTTCGCCGGCGCCATGCGCCTCGGCGTCATCCCGACGATCGCGCCGTTCATCCTGCCCGCGCTGCTCCGGGAGCTGCGCGAGACCTACCCGGAGTTCCGCCTGTTCATCCGCGAGGACCTGTCCGAGCACCTGGTCGAGGCCCTGAACCGCGGCGAGCTCGACGTCCTGCTGCTGGCGCTGCCGTTCCCGGCGCAGGGGGTCGAGCAGCGGCCGCTCTTCGCCGACGAGTTCCTGCTTGCCTGCCCGGCATCCCACCCGCTGGCGGAGGCCAGGCCGCTGCACACGGCGGCGCTGCGCGGCGCCGACCTGCTCCTGCTCGAGGACGGTCACTGCCTCCGCGAGCACGCCCTCGAGGCCTGCAAGCTGCGCGACGCCGAGGTGAGCGTTCCCTACCAGGCGACGAGCCTGAACACGATCGTGCAGATGGTCGCGAACGGCATCGGCGTGACGCTGCTGCCGCGCATGGCGCTCGAGGCCAACCTGCTGGCGAGCACGGACATCATCGTACGCGCCTTCGACGACCCGGGGGTGGAGCGGCAGATCGGCCTGCTCTGGCGGCGCAAGTCGCCCCGGCAGGCGGAGTTCCGGCTGCTCGGTGACTTCATCGCCGCAACGCAGGCGCGCTGACCGAAAGACACCGGCAGAGAGCGGTGGACCGGAAGCGCCGTCCCGGACAGGCCCGCTCAGAATCGATAGCCCAGGGTCATGCCCCAGGTGCGCGGCTCGAGGAGGAACTGGTTGGTCGCCAGGCCGACGTTCTGGTCGCCGAGGTACTGGCCGGTGACGAAGTCGTCGTCCTTGAGGTTGCGTCCCCAGAGTTCGGCGAACCAGCGGCCGTCCGCACCGTGCAGGGTCACGGTCGCGTTCCAGACGTCCCAGGCATCGACGATGTCGTTCCCGGTGTTGAACACCCGCGTGTAGAACTCGTCCTGCCAGTAGTAGTTCGTCGCCGCGACGAGGTCCATGCCGCCCTTCAGCTGCCAGCTGTAGGCGATACCGAGGTTGACGGAAAATTCGGGCGCGTTTGGCAGCGTGTTGCCGTCGAGACTCTGCTCGATGCCGGCGCACGGCACCACGCCGCCGGGACAGCCCGGCCCGACGTAGACGTTGGCGTTCGGGGTGGAGACGATGTTCTCCGTGGTGCCCAGGCCGTTGATGTCCGCCGGGTCGAGGCTGCTGCCGCCGTCCAGCTCGCTGTCGAGCCAGGCCAGGTTGACGCTCACGCGCCAGTGCTGGTCCGGCACCCAGATGAACTCGCCCTCGAAGCCCTGGATCGTCGCATCGAAGTTCTCGTTGAGGGAGGTCTGGTTGGTGATCTTCGAGATCTGCAGCCCTTCGTAGTCGTAGTAGAACCAGGTCACGTTGGCCTGCAGCGTGTTGTCGAAAAGCCGGGTCTTGGCGCCGAGTTCCAGGCTGTTGATGTACTCCGGGTCGAAGGTGGCGAGGGACGGGTCCAGCGCGAGCAGTGGAGACTCCGCGGCGATCGGGTTGAAACCGCCGCTCTTGTAGCTGCGCGAGAGCGTCGCGTAGGTCATCACGTCGTCGCTAAGGTCCCAGGTCACGTTGAGTTTGCCGGTCGGCTCCTCCCAGCTGCCGCCGAAGGCATCGTAGTCGCCGCCGGGCCGGGTCGGGTCGCTGAGGAAATTGAGGTAGATGGTGCGCTGCCGGGAGGACTTCTCCTCTTCCGTGTAGCGCATCCCCAGGGTCACGAGCAGGTCGTCCCGCGCCTGCCAGTAGAGCTCCCCGAAAGCCGCCCAGGTCTCCAGGCGGTAGTCCTGCGTGTCGTTGTCGAAGAGCCGCTGCTCCGGCGGGATGCCGGCGATACTGCCGAACAGTTCCAGGGCCGCCGAATAGACGTAGTAGTGCACATCGGATTCATAGTCGAGGTAGAAGCCGCCGAGCATGAAGTTCCAGGGTCCGTCGCTGTTGGACGCCAGGCGCAGCTCCTGGCTCCACTGCTCGGGCTCCGTGGTGGAGCGGTCGGTCGAGTAGGCCCGGTCCACGGTGATCGCGCCATCCGGACCGCGGTCCACCGTCACCGGGACGGGCCAGGGTTCCGATGCCACGGTGAAGTCGTAGTCGTTGCGTGCGCTGAAATCCGACCGGTGGTAGCCGGTCACGGAGCTCAGGGTCAGGCTGCCGATGTCGTGGTCGATCTCCAGCGAGATCACCGTGTCCTCCACCTCGTAGACCGGGGTGAAGTCGAGGTACTGCTCCCGCGGGTCCTCGGAGAACGGCGAGTTGACGAAGTCGTCCTCGGGGAAGGGCAGCCCGGTGAGCGGTGCCACGATGCCGTTGATGAGGAAACCCGTTATCGTGGCCCCGCTGTGCGGCCGCTGGTTGGCGAGCCCGGTGGGCAGGCAGCCGAGCACGCCCTCCGGGTCCCGGCGGCAGCGCTGGGCGCTGCCCCGCATGCGGTCCGAGTTTTCCTCGAAGTACTGGATGGTCAGCGTGGCGTCCGTGCGCTCGCTCTGCCAGCGCGTGGCCGAGCGCAGCGAGTACATGTCGCGGCCGTCGATGTCGTCGCCGGTGAACAGGTTGTCCACGAAACCCTCGCGTTCGAGGTAGAAGACGGCGAAGCGCTGCGACAGGTGGTCCGTGAGCGGGATGTTGAGCGCACCCTTCAGCTTGCGGTGCGCGTAGTTGCCGGCCTCGACATTGACGAAGCCGCCGAACTCGTCGCCGGGCCTGCGGGTGATCAGGTTCACCACGCCGGCGGTCGTGTTGCGCCCGTAGAGCGTTCCCTGCGGTCCGCGCAGTACCTCCACGCGTTCCGCGTCGTAGAACTCACTTTCGAAGATGCGGCCGTTGTTCAGGTAGACGCCGTTGAAGTGCATGCCGGTGCCGCTGTCCGCGGCGGCGCCGATGGCGAGGTTGCCGATGCCGCGTATCGATATCTGCGCGGTGGTGAAGTTGTCCTTGCTCATCAGCATGTTTGGCACGTTGAACTGCATGTCCAGCGGCTTGTTGATGAGCGCCCGGTCGAGCTCCTCCCCGCTGAAAGCGGTGACGGCGATGGGCGTATCCTGCACGGTGGTGGCCCGCTTCTCCGCGGTGACGATCACCTCCTCGAGGCGACGGTCCTGGGCGTGGGCGGGGTGCTGGGCCAGCAGCGCGGTGCCGGCGGCGACACACAGGGGAAGGGCGCGGTTTCGCATGGCGGTGCTCCTTGTGGCTTATCGTTATGTTGAAGCTGTGGCCGACGCTACCAAAAAGCGCGCGGGGGGGCGAGGGGGCACCCGGCGAACACGGGCCGGTGAGACAGTTTCCGCGCAGTGTTGAGCGGGAGCACCCTCTCTGGGGGGTCAGTCCTTCTCGTCGAAGAGGCCGGCGCCGCAGTACTTGCAGTGGCGCGCGTCCGGCTCGTGTCCCGCGCGGGCGCACTGCGGGCAGTTGACGGTGAGCTTGCGGGCCGCGCCGCTCATCAGTTTGGAGGTGAAGATGCCCGTGGGCACGGCAATGATCGCGTAGCCGACGAGCATCCCCATGGCCGAGATCAGGCGGCCCAGCGGCGTGACCGGAACGACGTCGCCGTAGCCGACGGTGGTGATGGTGACGATGGCCCAGTAGATGCTCACGGGGATGTTGTCGAAGCCGTTGTCGGGCCCCTCGATGACGTAGAGCAGGCAGCCGAAGATCACCATGGTGGTAACGACCATGGCGAAGAACACGAAGATCTGCCGCGCCGACTGGCGCAGGGCACCGGCGACCTGGTTGGCCTCGTTGAGGTAGGCGAACAGGCGCAGCACCCGGAAGACCCGGAGGACCCGCAGCAGGCGGATAATGAGCAGCGGGGCCGTCTGCGGCATGAGCAGGGCGAGGTAGGTCGGCAGGATCGACAGGAGGTCGATAACGCCGTAGACGCTGAACAGGTAGGCCCGACGGTTGTGCGCGATCCAGATCCGCAGCAGGTACTCGGCGGTGAACAGCAGCGTGAAGCCCCACTCGATATCGTGGAACAGGTCGCCGTAGCGGGCGTGGTATTCGGGCATGGAGTCGAGGATGATCACCGTGACGCTGACCAGGATCACCGTGATCAGCGCGATGTCGAACCACTTTCCCGCCGGGGTCTCGGTGCCGAAGATAATCGTGTACAGGCGCTTCTGCAGCGGGCTTTGTTCGCGCGCGCTCATGGACGCAGCACTGCCTCGAGGGCCGGGAGCAGGGTCTCGACGATGCGCGGCTGCGCGGCGGCGGTCGGGTGAATGCCGTCCGCCTGCATCAGGGCCGGGTCGGTCGCTACCGCCTCGAGGGGAAAGGGTCCGAGGCTGGCGCCGGTTTCTTCGGCGACCCGTGGAAAGCTGTCGCGGAAGGCGCCGGTGTAGCGCGGCCCGTAGTTCGGCGGAATCTCCATGGGAAGAAGGAGCACGCGGGCGCCGCTCGCCTGCGCGGCCTCGGCCATCGCCGCCAGGTTTTCCCGCAACTGCGCCACCGGATAACCGCGCAGGCCGTCGTTGCCGCCGAGCTCGATGACCACCGCGTCCGGGTCGTGGGTCTCGAGCAGGGCCGGCAGGCGCCGGCGGCCGCCGGCGCTGGTCTCGCCGCTGATGCTCGCGTTGACCACGTCGACGGCGAGGCCGCGGCCCGCCAGCGCCGCCCCGGCGAGGGCGACCCAGCCCTCCTCGAGGGACAGCCCGTAAGCGGCGCTGATACTATCGCCCAGCACAAGCAGTCGCCGCTCGTCGCCACGGCCTGCAGCGTCGTCGACGGCGGCGGCCGACGCACCCGCCAGGAGCAGCAACAATCCGGCGACGGCCGGCCGGCGTAAACGGCGGAACAAGGAGAGACAGATGATCACGGCGCGTGCGCTTCGCAAGCGGGTCCCTGTGGCGGGCGGGGAACTCGAGATACTGAAAGGCATCGACCTCGAAATCAAGTCGGGAGAGACGGTGGCCATCATCGGCGCTTCGGGCTCCGGCAAGTCCACGCTGCTGGGCCTCCTCGCGGGCCTCGACCTCGCCAGCGATGGCAGCATCGAGATCGGCGACGTTGCCCTCGGGCGCCTCGACGAGGACGGGCGCGCGCTGCTGCGCGCGCGCGAGATCGGCTTCGTCTTCCAGTCCTTCCAGCTGCTGCCCGCCCTCACGGCGCTGGAAAACGTGATGCTGCCCCTCGAACTGCGCGGCGACGGCGAGGCGGCGGAGCGGGCCGGACGCTACCTGGAGCGCGTGGGTCTCGGCGAGCGCGCCGGGCACTACCCGCGGCAGCTGTCCGGCGGCGAACAGCAGCGGGTGGCCATCGCCCGCGCCTTCGCCGCGGAACCGCGCATTCTCTTCGCCGACGAGCCGACCGGCAACCTGGATACGGCCACCGGCGAGCGCATCGTCGAGCTGCTGTTCGCGCTCAACCGCGAGGAGGGCACGACGCTCGTCCTGGTGACCCACGACGAGGGGCTGGCTGCGCGCTGCGAGCGGCGGCTGCGCATGACCGCCGGGGAGCTGGAGGAAGCGTGACGCCTTCGGTGATCCCCGGGGGCAGCGCACTCAGGCTCCTCGCCCGCGACTGGCGCGGCGGCGAGCTCGGCGTGCTGCTCGCGGCGCTGGTGATCGCGGTCGCGGTGGTCACCGGGATCAGCGCCTTCACCGCACGCCTGCAGGGTGCGCTGGCGCAGGAGAGCCACCGTTTTCTCGCCGCCGATCTCGTCGTCGAGGCCAGCCAGCCGCTGCCCGCGGCCTGGCTCGAGCGGGCGGCGGAGCGCGGCCTCGACGCGGCCCGGGTGCTGACCTTCACCAGCATGGTGAGTGCCGGCGATGAGGCCATGGCCCTCGGTGCGGTCAAGGCCGTTTCCGGGGCCTACCCGCTGCGCGGCGAACTCACGGCGAGTAGCGAGCCCTTCGGCGCGGCCACGGGGCGTGCCGGCGGGCCCGAGCCCGGGACCCTGTGGCTGGATTCACGGCTCTTCGCCCTGCTCGGGATCGAGCCCGGCGCCAGCGTCGAGGTCGGCGAGGCGCGCTTCACCGTCACCGCGGCGGTGCGCACCGAGCCGGACCGCGGCGCCAGCTTTCTCGGCCTCGGCCCGCGGGTGCTTCTGCACGTCGACGACATCCCCGCCACGGGGGTCGTGCAGCCCGGCAGCCGGGTCCGCTACCGGCAGC
Source organism: uncultured Halieaceae bacterium (assembly GCA_913048495.1). Classification (GTDB taxonomy): domain Bacteria; phylum Pseudomonadota; class Gammaproteobacteria; order Pseudomonadales; family Halieaceae; genus Pseudohaliea. The sequence continues at coordinate 8,672 of CAJWWA010000029.1, read as the reverse complement.
TTTTCGCCGGCGACCCCGCCGCCGTCGCCGCTTTCCGCGACTGGCTCGACGGCGAGCTGGCGCCGGGGCAGCGTCTGCTCTCGGTGGAGGAGGGGCAGCCCGGGGTGGCGTCCGCCCTGGACCGGGCCGAGCGCTTCCTGCTGCTGGCCGGCAGCCTCGGCGTGCTGCTGGCAGCCGTGGCCATCGCCCTCGCGGCGCGGCGCTTCTGCGCCCGGCACGCGGATTACGTGGCGATCATGAAGAGCCTGGGTGCGACCAGCGGCTACGTGGGCCGCCTCTACGGCGGCAGTTTCGCGCTCCTCGGCCTCGCCGCCACCGCGGCCGGCTGCCTCGCCGGCCTGCTGCTGCAGGGGCTCGCCTTCGACCTGCTGTCGGCCCGGCTGCCCTTCGACCCGGGCCCCGCCGGCTGGCGCCCCTGGTTCGTGGGCGGCATCACGGCGCTGGTCTGCCTTGGCTGCTTCGCGTGGCCGCCGCTGTGGCGCCTCGCCGGGGCGAGCCCGCTCCGGGTGCTGCGCCGGGACCTGCCGCTGGACTCGGGCCGCGGCCTGCTCGACTACGGCCTCGGTCTCGCTGCCGTGAGCGGCCTCATGGCCTGGTATTCGCGCGACCTGGCGCTCACCGGCGCCGTCCTCGCCGGGCTTGCGCTGACCGTGGCCGCGGGCGGCGGCGCGGCGGCGCTGCTGCTGCGCGGCGGTCGCCTGGCGGGCATGCGCGCGGGCAGTATCTGGCGGCTTGCCCTCGCCAGCCTGCAGCGGCGCGGGGCCGGCAATGCCCTGCAGGTCGTGATGTTCGCGATCGCCATCATGCTCCTGCTCCTCCTGACCCTGGTGCGCAGTTCGCTCATCGACAGCTGGCGGGCACAGCTTCCGCCGGAGGCGCCGGACCACTTCATTCTCAACATCGCCCCGGAAGAGGTGGCCGCCGTGGAGCAGCGGCTGCGCGCCGACGGCATAGCCGCCGAGGGGCTCTACCCGATGATCCGGGGCCGGGTCATGGCGGTGAACGGTGAGCCGTTGCCGACCGACGGGGACGGCGACGGTCCGCGGCAGCGCGAGGCCAACTTTACCTGGTCCGCGACGCCGCCGCCGGGCAACGAGCTCCTCGCCGGCAGCTGGTGGGACGTCGACAGCGATGCGGCCGTGGTGTCGCTGGAGGAAGAGTTCGCCGAGCGGCTCGGCGCCGGGACCGGCGACCGCCTGGAGCTGCGCATCGGCGCCCGCGCCCTCACGGTCACTGTCACAAGCCTGCGCGCCGTGGACTGGGAGAGCATGCGGCCGAACTTCTTCATGATCTTCCCGCCCCGGCTGCTGGCCGATTACCCGGCGACGTTCATGACCAGTTTCCACCTCGGCAGTGACAAGGCGTTCCTCAACCGGCTTCTGCGCGAGTTTCCCACGGTCAGCGTGATCGAGATGGACATGGTGCTGTCGCAGCTGCGCAGCATTGTCGGCCAGGTCAGCGCCGCCATCGAGCTGGTGCTGGCCATCATCCTCCTCGCCGGCGCGCTGGTGCTCGTCGCCGGTGTGCAGGCGAGCGTCGACAGCCGTCTGCAGGAGAGCGCGCTGCTGCGCTCCCTGGGTGCCCGGCGGGGCCTGGTCCTCGGCGGCCTGGCCATCGAGTTCGCGGCCCTCGGCCTTTTCGCCGGCATCCTCGCCACGCTCGGTGCGGAACTCTCGGCCTGGGTGCTGCAGACCCGGGTGCTGGACATGGCCTACCGGCCCACGCCCTGGCTCTGGCCCCTGGGCCTCGCCGGTTCGGCCCTGCTCATCGCCGCACTCGGCGTCTGGGGCTGCCGGCGGGTCGTGAACACGCCGCCGCTCGCGGTGCTGCGAGAGGAGACGGGCTGAGGCGGCCGCGGCGGCTGATCGCGACGCGGCTGGCTAGCGCGCGACGATGCCGTTCAGGAAGCTGTCCACGCCGAGGTCCACCTGGCGGTGGAGATCCACGTGGCGTTCGAAGAGGGCGGGGGCGTCGACGCGGAGGGTGGCCATGCCGTGGATGCTGGCCCAGGCGACGTTGGCGAGGTAGCGCACCTCGTCGCTGCCGCGGAAGCGGCCCAGCTCGATACCGCGCTGCAGGATCTGCTGTACCACGGCGAAGGTTTCCCGGCTGATATCGCGCAGCGCGGGGAACTTCTCCGGCGGCTGCAGCAGCGGGCCGAACATGAGCTTGAACAGCGCCGGGTTGTCGGCCGCATAGTTGACGTAGGCGTGGGCGAAAGCCGCGAGCTGCTCCGGCGGTTCGGCGCCGGCGGCTTCGCCGGCGCGGCGCAGCGTCTCGAGGAGGTCGCGGTAGCCGCGGACCGCCATGGCGGCGAGCAGCGCCTCCTTGTCCGCGAAGTGGCGGTAGGGAGCGGTCTGGGAGACACCGATGCGGCGGGCGAGGGCGCGCAGGCTCAGGGACTCCGCGTCCCCCTCCGCCAGCTCGGCGATGGCCGTATCGAGCAGTTCGGCGCGCAGGTTGCCGTGGTGGTAGCTGCGCGAGCGTGCCGGGTCCCGGTCCCTGGCCATGGCGCTCTTGTCCTCAGGGCAGCAGGTGCTTGACCGCGTCGCGCTCCTCGGTGAGTTCCCGCTCCGTTGCCGCCATCCGGCCCCGGCTGAACTCGCCGATGTCGAGACCCTGGACTATCTCCCACTGACCGTCCTTGCAGCGGCAGGGGAAGGAGTAGATCAGGCCTTCGGTGATGCCGTAGGAGCCGTCGCTGTGGATGCCCATGGAGACCCAGTCGTCAGCCGGCGTGCCCAGGGCCCAGTCGCGCATGTGGTCGATGGCCGCATTCGCTGCGGAGGCGGCGGAGGATGCGCCGCGGGCCTTGATGATGGCGGCGCCGCGTTGCTGCACCGTCGGGATGAAGGTCTCCTCGTACCAGCCCTGGTCGACGAGCTCCATCGCCGGGGTGCCGGCGACCTCGGTGTTGAACAGGTCCGGGTACTGGGTGGCGGAGTGGTTGCCCCACACGGTCATGTGGCGCACGTCGGTCACCGCCCTGCCGGTCTTCTGGGCGAGCTGCGTCTTGGCGCGGTTGTGGTCCAGGCGCATCATCGCGGTGAAGTTGCGCGGGTCGAGGTCCGGGGCGTTGCGCTGGGCGATGAGCGCGTTGGTGTTGGCCGGGTTGCCCACGACCAGTACTTTCACGTCGCGGCTCGCGTGGTCATTCAGCGCCTTGCCCTGGGTGGAGAAGATCGCGGCGTTGGCCTCGAGGAGGTCCTTGCGCTCCATGCCCGGGCCGCGCGGGCGGGCGCCGACGAGGAGAGCATAGTCGCAGTCCTTGAAACCGGTGTCCGGGTCGTCCGTGCAGACGATGCCCGCGAGGAGCGGGAAGGCACAGTCATCGAGCTCCATGCGCACGCCCTCGAGGGCGTCGAGGGCCGGGGTGATGTCCAGCAGCTGCAGGATCACGGGCTGGTCGTCGCCGAGCATGGCGCCGGAGGCGATGCGGAACAGCAGGGCGTAGCCGATCTGGCCGGCGGCGCCGGTCACGGTGACTCGAACAGGTGCTTTCATGAGGCTTCCTTTTTTGCTGCGTGCGTTGACTGCGTGGCGACGGGTGACCAGCGGGGCCGATATTGTCTGCGCAGCGCCGGGAAAAAAGCAAGTTGCCGCACCCCGTCCGGTGGACGCTGCGCCGGCCCCTGCGCTAGCATTGCGCCCCGGCCGCCATCCGACGGACGCCTCCCGTGCCCGAACTGTCCCGCAAGGAAAGAACCGAGTTCAACAAGCTGCAGAAGCGCCTGCGGCGCAACGTTGCCAATGCCATCGTCGACTACAACATGATCGGCGAGGGCGACCGCGTCATGGTGTGCCTGTCCGGCGGCAAGGACTCCTACGGGATGCTGGACATCCTGCTCTCGTTGAAGCAGAGCGCGCCGATCGACTTCGAGATCATCGCCGTCAACCTCGACCAGAAGCAGCCCGGGTTCCCGGAGCACGTCCTGCCGGCCTATCTCGAGGACCTCGGCGTTCCGTACCACATCGTCGAGAAGGATACCTACAGCATCGTCAAGGACGTGATCCCGGAGGGCAAGACGACCTGTGGTCTCTGTTCGCGGCTGCGCCGGGGCACACTGTACGGTTTTGCGGAGGAGATCGGCGCTACGCGCATCGCCCTCGGTCATCACCGCGACGACATCGTCGAGACGCTCTTCCTCAACATGTTCTTCGGCGGCACTCTGAAGGCCATGCCGCCGAAGCTGCTGAGCGACGACGGCCGCCACGTGGTCATCCGGCCGCTGGCCTACTGCAAGGAGAAGGACCTCGCGGCCTACGCGGCGGTCAAGGCGTTCCCGATCATCCCCTGCAACCTCTGCGGCTCCCAGGAGAACCTGCAGCGCGTGCAGGTCAAGGCGATGCTCGCCGACTGGGAGAAGCGCTACCCGGGCCGCACGGAAACGATCTTCCGCAGTATCGCGAACGTCGCCCCGTCCCAGCTCGCGGATCGCGCGCTGTTCGATTTCGCGGGGCTGGAGCAGCAGTCGCCGGAGGCCGGGGGCGAGCTGCGCATCCGCGCGGTCAACCTGTAAGTGGCTGATGTCGAACCGCTCCTGAGCGCGAGCGGGCTGGCCCTCGAGCGGGGCGGCAGGCAGCTCTTCAGCGGTCTCTCGGTCGCCGTCAGGCCGGGCCAGCTGGTGCAGGTCGAGGGTGCCAACGGCGCGGGCAAGACCAGTCTCCTGCGTATCCTCGCCGGACTGTCCCGGCACGGCTTCGAGGGGCGCGTGACGCGATCTGCGCCGCTCCTGTTTCTCGGCCACCACCCCGCGGTCAAGGGCCTGCTCACCCCGCGGGAAAACCTGCGCTGGCATCCCGCCGGCGAGGGCAGCCACGACGACTCGGCGATCGAGGCAGCGCTCGCCGCGGTCGGGCTCTACGGCTACGAGGACGTTCCCGCGCACAGCCTCTCCGCCGGCCAGCACCGGCGGGTGAACCTGGCGCGCCTGTACCTGTCCACCAGCCCGCTGTGGCTGCTCGACGAGCCTTTTACCGCGATCGACCGCGATGGCGTGGCCGCGCTGCAGGCGCTCTTCGTCAGCCACGCCGAGCGGGGCGGAGCGGTGCTGTTCACGTCGCACCAGCCGCTCGCCGTCAGCTACCGCGTGGACGCCGTCGTGCTGGGCGCGGAGCTCGCTGCATGAGCGGCGCACCCGGCGCGCTCACCTTCGCGGGGCGGCTGCTGCGGCGACAGCTCACGCTGGCGCTGCGCCGCCCGGTGGCCGTGTTCAACCCGCTGCTGTTCTTCGCGATGGTTGTCGCGCTGTTCCCCCTCGGCCTCGGGCCGGCGCCGGACCGGCTGGCGGACTTCGCCCCGGGTATCCTCTGGATCATTGCCCTACTGGCCAACCTGCTCAGCGCCGAGGGCCTGTTCCGCTCGGACTTCGAGGACGGCAGCCTGGAACAGCTGCTGCTCTCGCCGCAGCCGCTGTACCTCTCGGTGCTCGCCTACGTGCTCGCCCACTGGCTGCTCACTGGCGTGCTGCTGGCGGTTATCGCGCCGCTGTTTGCGGTGATGCTGAACCTGCCGGCGGCGGCGCTGCCGGTGCTGGTAGCGAGCCTGCTCCTCGGCAGCGGCGTGCTCAGCTTTGTCGGCAGCATCGGCGCGGCACTCACCGTGGGGCTGCGCCGCGGCGGCATGCTCATCGCGCTCCTGGTGCTGCCGTTCTATATGCCGGTGCTGATCTTCGGCGCCGGTGCCGTGGAGGCCGGTCTCGCGGGGCTGCCCGTGGCGCCGTTCCTGGCGATCCTCGGTGCGCTGTTCAGCCTCGCCGCCGCCCTCGGCCCCTTCGCCATCGGTGCGGGGTTGCGTATCAGCGTCGATGCCTGAGTCCGCCGGCCCCGGCCCGGGCCGGGACCGCGAATTGCTTTGTTGTTGCTGAGTGCACCGCTGTATAATGCGCGCCGCCATGTGGTCCTTCTTCCATAAACTCGGGTCTCCCCCCTGGCTTTATCGCATCGCGGGGAGCCTGCTCGGCTGGCTGCTGCCCCTGTCCCTGCTGGCCCTCGTCACCGGGCTCGCGTGGGGGCTGCTGTTCACGGCGCCCGATTTCCGCCAGGGCAACAGCTACCGCATCATCTACATCCACGTGCCTGCGGCCGTGGTGGCCCTCGCCGGTTACTACGTCATGGCCCTGGCGGGGGCCATCAGCCTGATCTGGAAAATGAAGATGGCCGACATCGCCATGAAGGCCACCGCACCCGTGGGGGCGGCGCTCACCTTCATCGCGCTGGTCACCGGCGCCATCTGGGGCAAGCCCACCTGGGGCACCTGGTGGGTGTGGGACGCGCGCATCACCTCCATGCTCATCCTGCTGTTTCTTTACCTCGGCGTCATCGCCCTCTACGAGGCCTATGACAACAAGGCGGCCGCCAGCCGCGCCTGCGCCGTCCTCAGCCTCGTGGGAACGGTGAACATCCCGATCATCTACAAGTCCGTAGACTGGTGGTACAGCCTGCACCAGCCGGCATCGATCAAGTTCACCGGCGGCTCCAGCATCGACCCGAGCATGCTCTACCCGTTGCTGCTGTCCATCATCGCCTTCTACGGGCTCTTCAGCTGCGCGCTGCTCGGCAACATGCGCGCCGAGATCCTCGCCCGGGAAACGCGCACGGCCTGGGTGCGCCGGCTCGCCGGCGGAGAGGCCTGATGTATTTCGACAGCCTCGAGGCGCTGCTGGCGATGGAAGGCCACGGCCCCTACGTCTGGGCCGCCTACGGCATCACGCTGCTGGTCCTCGCGCTCGTGCTCAGCGCGCCCGGCCGGCGGCGCCGGCGGCTGCTGCGGGAGGTGCGCGGCGAGCTGCGGCGCGAGGCCGCCCACGGTTCCAAGGAGGCAGCACATGCACCCGGTTCGTAAACAGCGGCTGATCATCGTTCTCTGCGTGGTGGCCTTTTCCTCGCTGGCCATCGGCCTCGCGGTGTACGCCCTCCGCGGCAACATCAACCTGTTCTACCCGCCGGCGGAAGTCGCCGCGGGGCTGGCCCCCGAGGGCACGCCGATCCGCGTTGGCGGCATGGTGGTCGAAGGCTCCGTACAGCGCAGCGAGGACAGCCTGGCCGTGCGCTTCGCGGTGACCGACTACCAGGCCACGGTGCCCGTCGTCTACGAGGGCATTCTCCCGGATCTCTTCGACGAGGGGCAGGGCGCTGTCGCCGCCGGCGTACTCGGCGCCGACGGGGTGCTCGTCGCCAGCGAGGTCCTCGCCAAGCACGACGAAAACTACATGCCGCCGGAGGTGGCCGATGCGCTCGAGAAGGCCGGCCGCAGCGCGGAGGGGCAGCCGCTATGATCCCGGAACTCGGTCACTTCGCGCTCATCCTCGCGCTCTGCCTCGCGGTCACCCTCGCCGTGGTACCGCTCTGGGGCGCCTGGCGGCGCAACCTCGGCGCCATGGCCCTCGCGCCTTCCCTGGCGGTGGGGGTGCTGGTGTTCTGCGGCATCGCCTTTGCCTGCCTGGCGACGGCCTTCCTGCAGGATGACTTCTCCGTGCGCGTGGTGGCGGCGAACAGCAACAGCCTGCTGCCGCCGGTGTACAAGTTCTCCGCCCTCTGGGGCAATCACGAGGGTTCGCTGCTGCTCTGGGTGACCATCCTCGCCGGCTGGATGGCCGCCGTGGCTGCTTTCAGCCGGCAGCTGCCCACCGTGGTCCTGGCGCGGGTGCTCGCCGTCATGGGCATCATTGCCGTGGGCTTCCTGTCGTTCTCCCTGTTCACGTCGAACCCCTTCGAGCGGCTGCTGCCGAGCACGCCGGCGGACGGCAATGACCTGAACCCGCTGCTGCAGGACCCGGGCCTGATCATCCATCCGCCGCTGCTCTACATGGGTTACGTCGGCTTCAGCGTCGCCTTCGCCTTCGCCATCGCGGCGCTGCTCGGCGGGCGCCTCGACGCGGCCTGGGCGCGCTGGTCCCGGCCCTGGACGAACGTCGCCTGGGCGTTCCTCTCCGCCGGCATCATGCTCGGCAGCTGGTGGGCCTACTACGAGCTGGGCTGGGGCGGCTGGTGGTTCTGGGACCCGGTGGAGAACGCCTCCTTCATGCCCTGGCTGGCCGGTACGGCGTTGCTGCACTCGCTCGCGGTGACCGAGAAACGCGGCCTGTTCAAGAGCTGGACCGTGCTGCTGGCCATCTTCGCGTTCTCCCTGAGCCTGCTCGGTACCTTCCTGGTCCGCTCCGGCGTGCTTACCTCCGTGCACGCCTTTGCCACCGACCCGGCACGCGGGCTGTTCATCCTCGCCTTCCTCGCCATCGTGGTCGGCGGCTCCCTCGGCCTCTATGCCATGCGCGCGCCCACGGTGACCAGCCGCATCCGCTTCGCCTGGCTGTCCCGGGAGACGCTGCTGCTGGTCAACAACCTCGTGTTCACCGTGTCCACGCTCACCGTGCTCTTCGGCACCCTGTTTCCGCTGGTGATGGATGCCTTCGAGCTGGGCAAGTACTCCGTGGGCCCGCCGTACTTCAACGCCGTGTTCGTGCCGCTCATGGCCCTGGTCATGCCCGTCATGGGTATCGGGCCGCTGTCGCGCTGGAAGCAGGACAGCGCCGCGCGCTGGAAGAGAGAGCTGCTGCTGCCGGGCCTCGCCGCCATCGCCTGCGGTGTCCTGCTGCCCCTGTTCGGCGAGGGCTACAACCTCTGGGTCGCGCTCGCCGTGACCCTCGCGGCCTGGCTCGTCCTCGGCCTCGCCC